>JBJTUI010000401.1:0-10289 GCA_046080625.1 Elainella sp.
GTCAGGGCCAGCATGCGCGGCAGCAAGACCAGGACCTGATAGAGCCCCTGGCTGCTCAGGTAGAAAGAGAGCGGGCCGACGGTGATTCCGGACCAGATAGCCGTTTGGGCTGCGGTCGAACCACCCACCCCGACTCCCAGGATCAAGGCGGGCAAACTCAGCAGCCAAAACCCCAGCGGCAGCAGCAGCAGCTTAGCGTAGAGGCGGAGGGGAATCCTGGCGTAGCCCGTTGTCCAGACCGTTAGCCAGACGGCAATCCCCAGCTGAAACGGGGCGGTGACCGCGTAGCTAAAGCCGATCAGCAGCAGGACAAACCCCAGCTTATGCTCGGGTGGTAAATAGCGTAGTCGATTGCTGTAGGCCAGGAGATCGATCTGAAGAGACATGTAGATATTTTCAGGTTAACAGCAGGATTGAAATGCTATTGCTGATTCTGATCATCTTGCTTAGAACGCTTGCTAGAACGCTCCTGATAACGTCCAATCACATAGCCGATCACACCTGCCCCCACAGCGGCCTGCACTGCAAACAGCAGACCTTCGATCTCACGGCTGGCGGGCTGAAACAGCGGCTCTGCCCAGGGCCGGTAGGCAGGATGGCTCGACTGAATTTCCGCCTGGGCCTGACCATCCGTGCCGCTATAGTCACCGCGCACCGCCACCAGCGGCAGCAGGGTTAACCCAATCACGGCCAGCAGCAGGCCCCACTGTGATTTGCTGTTCATCTCACCTCTCCCCGCAGCAGCTTCAAGGTCTTAAGCTCATCGCCCGCGTAGAATTGCAGCCAGTTCCAGACCAGCAGGGTCAGCAGCCCTTCGCTGACGGCCAGCGGCACCTGGGTAATCGCAAAGATACCGGCAAATTTCAGGAAGGCGACGCCAACGCCTCCCAGGGCCACTCCTCCTAGGGCTGCTCCGCCAAGGGCTGCTCCGGTAGCCGCCGGAAAGGCCAGAGCCAGCTGCAGAGAAGTCACGAGGTAGGTGGCCAGATTGCCCAGGGCCGCCGCTAGAAACAGGGCCAGCCTCTGCCGTCCTGTGGCCTGAACCAGCTGGTACACCCCAAAGGCCACCCAGGGGCCGACAATCGCCATGGAAAAGGCGTTGGCTCCCAGCGTCGTCAGACCGCCATGGGCCAACAGCACTGCCTGAAACAACAGCACCAGCCCCGCCAAAACACTCATGGCCATTGGTCCAAACAGAACGGTGCCCAGACCTGTGCCGGTCGGGTGGGAACAGCTTCCCGTCACCGAGGGCAGCTTCAGGGCCGAGAGCACAAAGGTGAAGGCCCCAGACAGGGCCAGCAGCAGTTTGAGTTCGGGGTTCCGGCGGGTGATCTGGCCGAGGGAACGCAGCCCCCAGGCAAAACAGGGCAGCGTCACGACCCACCAAAAAACGGCCCAGGGGAGGGGCAAAAAGCCTTCAGCAATATGCATTGCGTAGGCCGGGCTGGCCGAGCTGAGCCAATATAAACCCAGTCCTGCGGTGGCCGCAAGACTGAAAAACCGCTGTCGTTTCATCCGTACCTCGCAGATGAGAAGGGACTGCTGCCCTCGGGGCTGCCTTCAGAGAGTCTGAAGCAAGAAAGTCTGAAGAGAGTCCGAGCGGCAGAGCGAAATCGGCAGGTATTCTGACTAGGAGGCCTTTGAAAACCCAGCCGGGTGGACCTCGTCACAGTTGCGGGACAGCGTCGGACTTGCACCGAACTTTCCCTGTTGCCTCTAGCGGCTGTTCTCCGCTAGAACCGATCGAGCAATGCCATCCTACCACCTTCATGACTCCGGCCCGTTCAGAATTCCTGGGGCGCAACGAAACGCAACATCGCGGGGCTGTTCAGGGTTGGCCTGAGCAGGGATGGACGAATAACAACCGCTTCAGGTCCGCTGCGAGGAAATTTCGGGATAATACGAGCCTGGCTGCTGGATATGGAAAGGAAATAGAATGGCAAATCTGAAACTAAAAGAGAATTACTTACAGACGCTAGATTGGCGGCCTCAAGGATAAATAAGACTACAAATTGGATATGAAATTAGATAAATTAAACTTAACAGAATAAACACATTTAATCGAAAAAACACGGTAAGGCTTGCAGACGGGCCAATAATTGACTGGCTAATAATTCCGGCCTATGGCCCGCTTGGGCTGCTGTGAGTGGCTGCGATTTCAACTTGGTATGCAACTCACCCCCAAGACCAGGGAGAATAGAAAGCGACGTTGCTGGTTCGCTTTTGCCCATGAACACCTCAGCCCCCCAATTAGAACGCCCCAAAGTTGTTGTCGTTGGTGCCGGTTGGGCTGGCCTGGGGGCAACCTATCACCTGGCAAACCAGGGATATGACGTGACGCTATTGGAAGCAGGCTCCTACCCAGGTGGGCTGGTGGCGGGCTGGCAGACAGCGGCAGGTCGGCCCGTAGAGGCAGGCATTCACGGCTTCTGGTATCCCTACCGCAATATCTTCAGCCTGGTGGATCAGCTGGGGTTGCAGCCGTTTACGCCCTGGACTCGCTCAGCCCAATATTCTCCGGCAGGTTTGGAGGTAGAATCGCCGATTTTTCAGGACGAGCCGCCCCTGCCCACGCCCCTCGGCACGTTTGTCTACACCCAGTTCAAGCGCTTGCCCCTAGCCGACCGCCTCTCGGCCCTGCCCCTGCTCTACGCTGTCGTGGATTTTGACAATTCCGACGAGGCCTGGAAGCGCTACGATGCCGTCACGGCCCGCGAGCTGTTCAAGCAGTTTGGCGTCTCCGCCCGGCTCTACAAAGAATCGTTTGAGCCGATGCTGCTGGTAGGGCTGTTTGCACCGGGCGAGCAATGTTCGGCAGCGGCGGCCCTGGGGATGCTCTACTACTTCATCCTGGCCCACCAGCCCGACTTTGACGTGGTCTGGTGTCGTGGCACCGTGGGCGACCAGATTTTTCACCCCTGGGTAGAGCGGATTGAACGGCTGGGCGGACGGGCGTTGACCAACCGGCGGGTGACGGATCTGGACTTGACCGAGGCCGGTGAAACAGCCGGTGCAGTGCAAACCGTGGTCTGTGGTGAAGAACGCTTTGCCGCCGATGCCGTGATTTTTGCGGTGGGGGTGACGGGCATCCAGAAAATCGTCAGCAGCAGTCCGGCCCTGCGGAATCTACCCCAGTTCTGCAATCTGATGAACCTGAACGCGGTGGATGTGCTGGCAACCCGGCTCTGGTTCGACCGCAAAATTGCGATTCCCCGTGCCTCGAACGCCTGCTTTGGCTTTGACGACACCACGGGCTGGACTTTCTTTGACCTGAACGCCCTGCATGACGTCCACCGCGACGAGCCGGGAACCGTGGTGGAGGTGGATTTCTACCACGCCAACCAGCTGATTCCCATGGACGATGCCCAGCTAATCGCCAAGGTGCAGCGAGACCTGGCCACCTGCGTTCCGGCTTTTGGGCAGGCCAGGGTGATCGACAGCAGCGTGATTCGCCTGCCCCGAGCCGTCACCCACTTTGCCCCCGGCAGCTATGCCTCAATGCTGCCCGTGCAGACAGACATCCCCAACCTGTTCCTCAGCGGCGACTGGGTGATCAGCCGCCACGGCTCCTGGTCCCAGGAAAAGGCCTATGTCACCGGCCTGGAAGCCGCCAACGCCGTGATCGAGCGCTTCGGCAAAGGTCAACCAGCCCAGGTGATTCCGGTCGAGCCCGATGAACCCCACATCCAGGCCATGCGGATGCTCAACCGCCACCTGCGGGAGATAAGCCAGTTTTTGCCGCCAATCTGGCTGCCCTGACATTAACGATCAGTGCCTCATGGTCTGCTTCCCACAATCGTGCGGTGGCGCGGGTCGCTGGCCACGGTCGTCACCTGTTCAAACCCAACTGCCTGCATGGCTGCCTCCAGGTTGAAGGTATAGTAGTCGTCCGACCAGGGTTCTGTGCTTTTCATCAGCGTAAACAGCACGGGCGGCAGGTTTTGGATCACGGGCGATTCGGGGTTGTTATCGACGATCGCCAGATGGCCGCCTGGCCGCAGCAGCCGGAACGCCTCGCGGAAAATGGCAGTCGTCGCCCAGCCGGGCAGCTCATGGGTGACAAACTGGAGCGTCACCAGATCAAACGAGCCGTCGGGCAGGCCCGTAGCTTCGGCGTTGGCATGTATCCAAGCGGCAATTTCCTGCTGGCTGTCGCGATATTGGGCCACGGCCAGCATGTAGGGGGACAGGTCCAGCCCCACCGTGCACACCGGGAGCTCTTGCCGGTTCTGCCGATCTTGATAGAAGCGATGCAAGGCCAGGGTAGAGAGGCCGACGGAGCAGCCGATGTCGAGAATGTCCTGCACCGGACTGGCGATCCGCTGGGCCAACACCTGATGAAAACTGCCGCGCAGCCGCTCCTGGGCCTCCTGCCAGTTGAGGGGTTCGTCTTTCCAAACCCGCAGGGCCATGGCCTGGGTAGCTGGCTCCGCCTCAAAGGCCGCCTGCCAGCAGAGATTGCCAGCCTCGTAGGCGTGGAACGGCACCTGATAATAGTCGGGATATTGGATGGCCGGGTTGATGATCTGGGCCAGCTGCTGCTGAATCCCCGAGGCTGCCAGTTGCTCGGCCTGTTGTCGCCAGGGGACGCCGTTTTGCTCGGCAGTTTTGATCAGCACCTGCCGTGCCTGCTGTTTCATCAGGGCGTAGATCGGTTTGGTTTGAATCAGCAGGTTCACACAGCGAGAAAGCAGGTCATCTCCAGCCCAGGTTGGCTTGCTTTGGGGCAGATTATTTTGCGCTGATTTGTTTTGCGCCGATTTACTCTGCACTGGCTCACTCTGAATCGTCATGGCATCACCACCCAATCGGAACGTTCCCCATTCTACGTCCCAATCCAGTCAAATTGACTGCTGCTTTACCCCGCAAAACTATCCAAAACCGCCGCCGCTTCCGTCCAGTAGATCCGCTTGAAAGGCTCATGTTCGCCCAGCTGGTATTGCTCGACCAGGCCCTGTCGCCGCACCGAAATCATGTCTTTGCTTTTGGTCAAGACGGGCGCATCTTCCAGAATGCTGCGGGCCAGGGTTTGTTCAACTTCGCTGGGGTCATCCAGAATCACCAGATCGCTAGCCTCGTAGAACAGACCTTCCTGCTCGATCACCGATTCGCGATATTCGGCAATCAGCAGATCGAGCTTGGGATGGCGCAGCAGATTTTGCACCTTGGTATTGTAGGACCCGGTCAGCTGCTTGCGGGAGCGGTTGATCAGCACCCCGTCGTGGCAGATTGCCCCAATCGTCCAGTGGGGATATTTCAGGAGGATCTGATCGATCAATTCCTGGAGGTTGTCCAAAGGCAGGTAGTTGAAGCTGATGATCGGAATTCGGGCTGCTGCCCCAGAGGTGAAAAAAGTCTCCAGAATCGGAGCCGTGACGTCCACGCATTCCCCTCGGGCGGGCTTCAGGTGCATATAGATTCCCGGAGAAGCATTGATCTCGACGATGCCAAACGATCCGGTTTTCCAGGACTGGCTGATATCCGGCGTCAGCACATCAATCCCCAGACAGACCAGCTGAAAATGTTGGGCCACATCCTGCACCAGCACAATGTTGTCGGGATGGACAAGCCGCGTGGCGTCGATACTCATCCCGCCTGCCGACAGATTGGCCACCTTACGCAGGTAGACCCGCTGTCCTTGCTCCAGCCGACTGTGCAGATCCAGCTGCTGTTCTTCCAGGTAGCGCTCCATCGCCTCGTCGCAAATAATCTTGCCCAGAGGAGAGGTGGGAGTGTCGCGCCGTTCGGGCTGGCCATTCTCCTGCTCAATCAGTTCTGCAATCGTCGAAACACCGTCGCCCACCACGGAAGCAGGTCGCCGCTCCATGGCCGCCACAAATCGCCCGTTGACGCAGAGCAGCCGGTAGTCGGAGCCGGAAATGCTCTGTTCGACAATCACGGCGATCGCTTGGTCGGGCGCATGGGCCTGAACTGCCCGTTCAAAGGCAAACTCCAGATCCTGGTCGCTGCGCACATCCGCCGTGACGCCGTTGCCCTTATGGCCGGTCACGGGTTTTACCGCCACCGGATAGCCAATTCGGTCTACCACCCGCAGCGCCTGCTTCACCGTCGAGACAATGTCGCCCTGGGGCACCGGGAAACCTAGGCTGGCCAGAAACGCTTTGCAGTCGTCCTTGCGGGTTGTGAAGTCCGAGTCGAGGTGGCTATCGGTATGGAACGTGGTAGCAATCCCCCGCACCTGCTTCCGGCCATAGCCATACTGCATCAGTCCTTCATCTTCCAGGTAGAAGGCCGGAATTCCTTTCTGGTGGGCTGACCGCAGCAGGGCATAGACAGTTGGGCCGCCGTAGACCGAACGCCGAAACCGCCGCTGGAGCTGTTCAATCGTGGCCTCCAGGTTATAGGGCCGGCCCTGGGTGATCGCCTCCAGCCAGTCCCACACCGCATAGGCGACCCCGTAGCTGGTGGACTCATGCAGCGCTTCCACCGCGATTTTGATCGACTTGCGGCCCGGATGTAGCTCTTGCTGCCCCAGGTGCAGACCCATATCCAGTTTGCCGACTTCGACCACCGTGCGGGCCAACAGCTCAGCATAGGATTCAGGTACCGGATGCCGCAGCTGGGGATAGCGCTGGCCAATCACCTCCAGGTAGGTTTCTAGCGGCAGCGGCTCGCCATAGCCCGTCAGGGCAAAGTTAAAGACCAGCGCCCCCCGATTCAGGTAAGGATTGGGGCCAGGATAGAACCTGAACTGGAACAGGTCAAACACATCCGTCGAGCGGGCGTTGACAGGATTGGGATTAATGGGGCCAGTGGGATTGGTGGAGCCAGGATTGATGGGGCCAGGATTAATGGGGCTATCTGAAACCATAGGAGCAGGGAAGCAGAGATGAGATCTCTTCTATCCTAAGGAGTCTGGGGCATTTTTCCCTGTCCACCAGGGTACATCCTGGCTGTTGATCGATAGCGCTACGCACCTAGCCTAAGACAGAAGGGGGGGGGGGGGAGACATAGCCCCCAGCAGAGGACTTGCCCTCTGCAACCCCCTATCTCATCTTTGGTTTGATTAGATCCAGATACCTGGTTCAGGTGAGCCTATCTAGGCATAGACAAAATCGTTGCTGTTGCGCAGGTTGAGGATGCTGGGGTCAACACCCTGCACGACGCCAATCAGCTCGGGCACCAGCTGGCCTCTGGTCAGAAGAATTGCCGTTCCAGGCAGGTTGGGCACTGTGGAAGCAGCGAGTCGATAGTCACCAGCGGCTCCTCGCAGCTGAATTTGATCGGCTGGGGCGTTGAAGCCAGCAATCACCGCGAAGTCCGTCGTGCCAGCCAGGAAGGTGAGCGTGTCGTTGTAGAACACGGTTTGGCGGTTGCCCAAGACATAGGTATTTTGTCCAGCCCCTGCCACGCCGTCTACCAGCGTATCGATCTCAAAAATGCCAGCCAGCGAAGAAGTGGGATCGACCCCAATCACGATATCCGTCCCTGCGCCCCCAACCACCGTGTCGTTGCCGCCGCCGCCGATCACGATGTCATTCCCATCGTCACCCAGTACCGTATCAGCATCCAATCCGCCATCCAGGCGGTCATTGTCAATACCACCGTCGAGAACATCCAGACCAGAGCCGCCCACAATGACATCGTCGCCCGCATCACCGCTATAGGTGTCGTTGCCCACATCGCTCGTGCTGCCTAATGTATCGTTACCTTCCCCACCGGAAATAATATCGTTACCGATGCCGCCGTCAATCGTATCATTACCGCCCAAACCAAATACCGTATCGTTTGCCGCTACGGCAATAAAGAAATCGGCACCAGCTGTCCCCAGATAAATTTGGTCTGTAATACCGCCAAAAATGATGTTGAAAAGCGGGTTCATAACCTCTAGCTCCTGTATATCTCAGAATTGAACCTATGCGTTGCGGGACAGCGCTATGAATAGGCGCTGCCCAATCGAGGTTTCGCTCAGCCCGCAAGCAGCCAGACGGGCGGCAAAACCATGTGCCAAAGAGCCACTCAGTCAAAGAGTCACTCAGTCAAAGAGTCACTAAATTGCTAAAAACTCAGAATTCTAAGACCGGACTGCGCCGATCAATGCGCCCAGGGATGTTCAGAACCAGAACGAAAAATCAGAACCAGCACCGACGTGCCGTACTTCTACTGAATTCCGTTCGTATTCTAGGGTAGATCTACCAAGAATACAAGTATTATGAAGCACGTGTAAAGTGCGTATGAAGCAATGTCCCGCCCCCGCCAATAGCCTGAATCTCGGCTCTCTTCAACTGTTTCAAATCGTCTGCCTGGGTTACGGGTAACGAATAATACGAGTTAGCGAACCTGGGCGAAGCCTGCTAGCGCTAGATGTAGGGCCATCAGGAATCCAGCGCGATCCCTGTATGATGATAGGCAAGTCACGCAGTTTTTCTCTTCAGCCGCTATGAACCTGACTCCCTTCCACCAGTTTTTTGAGCATTGTGTCGGACGCTGGCAGACCGAACGCACCTACCACTACTTGACCCATCAGGAGGTAGAACGCTCCCACACCGACTTTGTGATCAACCCCCTCACCTCGGAACACAAGCAGAAAGTGTTGACTGACAACGCATATGACTCGCCCGGCGACAGTGAAGTGCTGGCAGAACTGCCCGGCTTTCACCTGGAATTCAATACTGTCTCGGAGACCGGCGAACAGGTCGGCCATGCCCTGAATATGCTGTTTGTCACCAAAGGCGAGACTGGCCCGATTCTGACCGGTGATTATCTGCGCGACCGGGCCTACGAGGAGTCGCGACCGATCGTGTCCCAATTTCGCTTCAATACTGAAAGTCTGGAACTGTTGATGACAACCACCTATAGCCGGATTATATCGGTGGATTCGATTACGCTGGTCAATCCGACGCTGCGAATTCGCCGGATTCTCAACTATCACCGCCCGCAAGACGGAGAACCGATGAACCAATTGGCGTTGGTCGGGTTCGGCGTAGAACAGAAAGATCGGGCATGAATCCCGATTGATCAATCCTTTGCTGTGACGGCTATAGACGCAGAGCGGCTTCTCGAAAAGTACTCCAGTCACCAAGCCGGTCTTTTTCAACCTTCCGACCCGCATAGGCAGGTTTTGTGTTTGTAGGCGCGGCCTCTAATCGCTAGCATTGCGAGGTTTGTCAATCCAGTAGGGAATGATACTATCTACAGGAATGCTCTAGTCTTCCAGCGGGCAACAGCGCAGTGATCGAAATCATATATGTCCTGATCTATTGAATTCCGTAACCATCTGGGACAGTATTGTAGTCATTAAGAGCTACTGATTCGGCTGCATTACCTAGAGATTAGGGCCGCAGCTATTCGTGAGGGCTATAGAGTCGAATATGCGCTCTGTGGAGTCCGTATTAACCGAGTCTAGACTGACGCCAAAGGCAACAGGGTAAAGGGTAACGCTCTTGTTTGGGCAGCCGGTCAGTTGGTCAAGCATTCAGCAAAACAGCAGGCAGGCCAGAAGGTAGGTCAGATCTGGCGCTGAGCCCGCCCAGGGCTAGAACTATGCTATGGGTTAGCAGCCCTAATTCACTGCTGATCCAGGATGAAGTTGAGATATCAGTATTTTCCCTAACCAAAATTTGAGTTTTTCCATTTTCCTCCTCCAAATCGGAAAACCAGCAATTTTGCGCGACTTACATTCAGTAGGACTACGTAGGTCTGGGTTGTATGAAGTAAGTACCTGATTGCTTGCTTAGTAAGTTAAGTCTCTTTTTGATCAGTGTAAAGACTCATCATTTGCAAATTGCTACGATTGCCAAACCTATTCACCAGCCGTCGTCAACTCTTGATTAGTCTAGGATAGAATTTCTGATGTTAATTGAGTTTTAAGTGGAGCGGTTCTAGCCGCTTTGCCCTGACCTCTAGCTGTTTCTGAGCGTTATTGTGTACAACATGGGGGGGCATAACCCTCTATTCCTGATTTAGGAACTCACTTATTTTTTAAGTAGATTCCCAAGCTGTATATTGCTTCTTAGTGAAGAACATGCTTAAGAAGCATTGACCTGATTCTGGTTATATGTGACAAGAGTTTAGGTTGATCAGCAAACTAGAGAGTGGCATGTGCCTAGAGCATCCGCTCAGCAGCCCCCTCGAATAACTGTATAAAACCACACAAAATCTTCTTGATTTGCTGATCTTAGTGCGGAAAACTTTTTTGAGTCGATTTCGAGCAGATGTACTATAGCCTCAAACCTAATACCCTCGTCAAACTTTTAGCCATTCTCAATAAAAATCCTTATTGAAAATAACGGTTTTACTGGGTTTCAGGAGTTTTCCGCACCACTAAG
>JBJTUI010000402.1:0-3545 GCA_046080625.1 Elainella sp.
CTCAAGGGCGGCCTGTTCTGGATCGACAGGCAAATTCACCAACAGCTGGTTGGCCTGCCTGCCAAAGCTGACCACGCTGTCGAGACAGGTGACATCCAGCGGCGAATTATATTGCTGACAGTTGGCCTGCTGCCAGCGCTCCAGATAAATGGCTTTGATCTCCGGCTCGCGAATATTGGCCAGATCCTCGACGGGTCGACCATTCAGCTGCCGCCAGGTGTCATAGTCCAACTGGTGAATCCCGTATCGAGAGCCCAGGGGATTTTTGACTTCAGATTGGCCCAGTTGCAGCACGGTGGGATAGGCATGTTCAAACTTAGGATCGCTCGTCAGCGAAGGTTGTCCCCGTTTCAGCAGCCAGCTGCCAAACGGCCCTAGGGCCGCCAGCATCAGGCCCGAAATCAGCCAGAGACTAATCGTGGGCAGATTCAGAGAGCGCCTTAACTCGGGCTCGGCTTCAGGCTTTGCGACTTCAGGCTTTTCGGCTTCAGGCTTGGCAGTCATGGCGGCATCTTGGCTTTGGAGCGGCTCATTCTCCTGCGGACGAGGGCCAGCAGAGAGCTGTTGCTGTTTCTCTTAAAATTCTATTTTCTCTCAAACAAAAGAATTTCACCAGACGGGAATTCTGGTTTCCAACGACGGATTTTTGCTAGAGAATTCTGCACTTGCTCCCTGCCTCTCGATCTCTTCAGAAAAATGCAACAAGATTTGAACAAATCTAGCCGACCGCTGGCAGGAGGAAGCCAAGGATCTGCAAACCCGCTTCAACTGTGATTTTTGGGTGGCCAACCAGGGCTATTACGCCATGGCGCTGGATAGTGAAGGTCACCCCGTAGACGGGAGCGGCTCCAACCCTGGCCACTGTCTGGGGCTGGGCATTCTCTATCCCGAACAGTCGCGCAGCGTGGCCGAGCGCCTGCGGGCTCCTGATATGTTCAACGGCTGGGGAATTCGCACCCTCAGCAGCCTCTCGCCCGCCTATAACCCGATGGGCTACCACATTGGTTCGGTCTGGACCCCAGGATAACGCCCTGATTGCCAGCGGCCTCCGGGCAATTGGCGCGGTTGAACAGGCGCTCGAAGTGGCCCAGGGCACCATCGACATGATCCTCTAGCAGCCCTACCAGCGTCCGCCCGAGCTGTTTTGCGGCTATGAGCGCAGGGCAGAAGGCAGTCCGGTGCGCTATCTGGTGGCCTGTTCGCCCCAGGACTGGACGACCGGAGCGATCTTCTAGTTTTTGCAGATCATGGTGAATCTGGCCCCCAACGCGCCCAACAACTGTCTGCGCGTGATCGACCCGGCCCTGCCGCCTTCGGTGGGTTGTCTGGCCATGCACAACTTGCGGATCGGCGAAACGGCGCTCGATCTAGACTTTGAGCGAGTGGGCAACTCCACCGCCTGCTGGGTGACGCGCAAGCGGGGCAACCCGCCGGTAATTATTGAGGCCTAGCGTCTAGCGATCTGACTTAAGAATCCGGCGCTGAAGTTCGGGATACCAGGTTTCTAGCTTCTGGGGAGACAGAGCAAATAACGGCACTGCATACCGGATCGCGATGAACAAACCCCGCATCTGGGGGAGCGTCCAGCGACGACTGAGCGAATCTTTGAGGAACTCAGCCAGGATACGTCTTGCGGTCAAGAGATAAAACCGACGCTGATCGCGACTGAGATTATCCGAGTTCTTCTTGAGGAACAGAGCCTGATTCAGAGACGACAGGGCCGAAACCTGATAGCGCGAGAGTCGCCCGCTGCCGCTGTGGAAATGGTAGAGCTTGGCCTCAACTGCTTCGAGCAAAGCCCCGTGGCGCGAAACCCGATAGCTCAGATCCATGTCTTCACACATGGCATAGTAGAGCAACAGTGGCTCGAACAGCTCGACGGCCAGAGCGGCGCGGCGAAAGGTCATGCGGCAGCCGTGCAAAATCTGCACCGGGTAGATGTTGAAGGCTTGCACAGCGGCGGGCAGTTCGTGCTGGGGAAAAGTCTGGTTGTAGGGAATGGTGAGTACGTCCACATTCATCAAAAACAGATGTTTCAGCAGCCAGTTTTTGAGTTTGCTCGACTGGGGGATCTGGCTATTGGACCAGCCCGTCACCTTCTGCACATCGTCTAGTGGAGCTGCCGTGGGCGAGCGATCGGCTAAAGCGGCCTGAATTCCCTGAACCTTGCTGCCCCGATCGGCCTCATAGATCTGCATAATTTGCTCGGCGCAGTCGGGATACATAAACGAATCATCGTCTAGCAAAAACAGCACGTCGGCAGTGGCGAGCGAGATCCCCTGGTTGCGCTGGAGGGCAGAAGATCGCTGTTCGGCGGCTACATAAACCCAGCGAATTTCAGGATGGTTGGCCGCCAGCTCGGCCATCACCAGATCGTGCGTGGTTTGCCAATTGTCGCTGCTGTCTACCACAATGATTTCTAGCGGCGTTCGCGTCTGAGTCGCTGCCAGCTTCAGACAAGTGGGCAAAATCTTTTCCCGCTGGTAGGTCGCGACGACTACACCCCAGCTGAGCTGCTGAGCTGTTTTTCTTGACAATTGATCGTTCCCTGAGAGATTTGAGGCTGGATTCACCATGGGGATCGCGGGTTGTCGGTTGTGCTGAGTGCAGCAACTTTGAACCTGTCTTGGTTCAGCGCTATTGTATCTGAAACCTCCTGCTTCTGTCTCAGCCGCTGGATCTGAGCCAATGGATCTTGCTAAAATCATCGAAATAGATGGTCAAGTTCTTAAATTCTTGGATCGCTTTCCCTTTCGCAAATCGAGGCGATTGCATGACCGCTCTGGATAGCCTGAAAGACGACCTGGCAGACTACAGTCGCGATGACCTCGTGCGGTTGATTGGCGAAATGGTTGAACGACATCCAGATCTGCGGTCGCGGATCAAACAACGCCGTCAAAAACGGTCTGCAAAATCTGCGGCGATTTCCCAATCTGCTGGTCTCTTAGACTTCTCCAAACAGAGCCGTCAGATTAACCGGGCGCTCCAGCGAGATCACATGAGCGATATTGCCGAAGACCTGGGAGAGGTGCAT
The DNA here is from genome assembly GCA_046080625.1 of Elainella sp. Lineage (GTDB taxonomy): Bacteria > Cyanobacteriota > Cyanobacteriia > Elainellales > Elainellaceae > Elainella. Next base: position 3,035 of record JBJTUI010000402.1, read on the forward strand.
AGTGAAGCAACAGAACTGCTTAAAGCGGGGGATTGGCTCAATGCAGGGCGGCTTGAGCAACTCTTGCTGAAGGCCATCACCGACAGCTACGACTACGAGCTGTTTGAGATAGACTACGATGGCGAAATTGCCTGTGTTTCCCAGGATGCTGCCGAAGGGTTGGGCAACTGCCTTGCCAAAGCCACTTCGCTCGATGCCGTCACCCGATCGCAATGGCTCAACACCCTCCTGGAAGCCTTCCTCAAAGACCTAGAGCTGGGTGGAATCGACTATGGTGCAGGTGCAGCCGATGCCATCCTGAAGCAGGCCACCGAGCCGGAGTGGGAAACGATCGAATCACAGCTCCGCGACGAGATGACCGGGCAGCGCAACCGCTGGCGCAACGAAGCGATCGTTAAGCTGCTAGCCAAACGTCAGCATCTGAACGGGCGAGCAGCACAGGCCAACCAGATCATTCAGGAGTTGGGTAGCCCAGAGCAAAAAGCGCTGCTGCTGATCGAAAAAGGTCAAT
>JBJTUI010000403.1:0-2564 GCA_046080625.1 Elainella sp.
ATGGGCAAAACCACCGACGGGCTGGTGAAGCTGGCCCAGGAGATCTCGGCCCAGCCCAACCGCCGCGAAATGGATATGCTGCTGTCTACGGGCGAACAGGTGACGATTGCCCTACTCAGCATGGCTCTGCAAGAAGCGGGCCAGCCTGCCATTTCCCTGACCGGAGCCCAGGTGGGAATTGTCACCGAAGCCGAACATACCCGAGCCCGCATTCTCAGCATTGAAACCGAGCGAATTCAGCGACATTTGCAGGACGGGCGGGTCGTGGTCGTGGCGGGCTTCCAGGGGATCAGCAGCCAGTCGGATCTGGAAATTACCACCCTGGGTCGGGGCGGTTCCGATACTTCGGCGGTGGCGCTGGCAGCGGCGCTACAGGCCGACTACTGCGAGATCTATACCGACGTGCCCGGCATTCTCACCACCGATCCCCGGCTGGTGCCCGACGCCCAGCTGATGAGCGAAATCACCTCCGACGAAATGCTGGAACTGGCCAGCCTCGGGGCGAAGGTACTGCATCCGCGTGCCGTCGAGATCGCCCGCAACTATGGCGTCATGCTGGTGGTGCGCTCCAGCTGGACTGACGATCCGGGCACCAAGGTGATCTCGCCCCCACCCCAGCCCCGGCCTTTGCAGGGATTGGAAATTGCCCAGCCGGTAGACGCGGTTGAGTTTGACACTGATCAGGCCAAGGTGGCGCTGCTGCGGGTGCCCGACCGGCCTGGAATTGCGGCTCGTCTGTTTGGCGAAATTGCCACCCAGGATCTGGATGTGGATCTGATCATCCAGTCGATCCACGAGGGCAACACCAACGACATCGCCTTTACGGTGACTCAGAACTCGCTGAACCGGGCCGAAGCAGTAGCGGCGGCAATTACACCCGCCCTGCGCAGCCCGCAACCCGCCCTGGGCGAGGCCGAGGTGATGGTGGAACGGCGCATGGCTAAGATCAGCATTGTCGGGGCAGGCATGATTGGCCGTCCGGGGGTGGCCGCCCGCATGTTTGCCACCCTGGCCGAGGCCGGCATCAACATTGAAATGATCTCCACCTCCGAGGTGCAGGTGAGCTGCGCCATTGCCCAGGACGACTGCGACCGAGCGATTGCGGCCCTCTGTACCGCCTTCGAAGTCACCAGCTCTGGGGCCAAGTCGGGCGCTTGGGGTCGCAAAACCGCAGAGCCGCTGCCGCCCGTCCGGGGGGCTGCGCTTGACCTGAAGCAAGCCCGGATCGCGATTCGGCATGTGCCCGACCGGCCCGGCATGGCCGCTCACCTGTTCAGCCTGCTGGCCGACCACTGCATCAGTGTCGATATGATCATCCAGTCCCAGCGCTGCCGTTTGATCGATGGAGTGGCCAGCCGCGATATTGCCTTTACGGTGGCTGCCGCCGATGCCGAAGAAGCCCAGGCCGTTGTTCAATCCGCCGATTTGGGTGCGGTGGAGGTGACGGTGGATCGCTCGATTGCCAAGGTCAGCATTGTCGGTACCGGCATGATCGGGCGACCGGGCGTGGCGGCCCGCATGTTTGAGTCCCTGGCCAAGGAGCAGATCAATATCCAGATGATCGCCACCTCAGAAATTAAAGTGAGCTGTCTGGTCGGTGAAACCGAGGGTGTCAGAGCCCTACAAATTGTTCATGCGGCCTTTGGGCTGTCGGGCAACGAGCGGATTGTAGTCCCCGCCTGATCCTGTATCTCGGTCCCGCACCTCGGTCCCAACCCCTAACGCCGCTCCCGATAAACCTCTTCCGCCACCCGCTTTAACCGACGCAGCTGGGCCTGCATGTCCTGCTTCGTCCAGTTGCGGGCAAATTGGTTGAACCCATACCGCACGACCGGATTGGGGATCTCGAACTCAAAGCGATTCAACAGCGTCGTGCCCCGCTCTAACGGCTGGCATTCCCAGCGATCCCGGCCCTGAAAGAAGCCCTGAAACTCCCAGACCACCAGCCCCGGCTCCCGCTCAACTACTGTGCTGTTCAGGGTCGGCTGCACCAGCGGAATTTGAATCACAAACTGGCTTTTGCTGCCCTTATCGGTACTCCAGTCTCCGACGGGTTGACAGCGCAGGGCCGGATTTAACCAGCGGTGCATCAGCGTTAAATCGGTAAAACATTGTTCTACGACCGTGGCGCTGGCGCCAATTTTAATGGACTGCTCAAAAACCTGAGTAGGCATCTGACTGCTTCAAGGAAATCCTGTTCTAAACGGTTGGTTCTAAACGGTTGGTTCTAAACGGCCTGGCACAAGCTGGCGGTCTAAACTGCTAAAGCCCAGCTTGGGTTTGAGCGAGCCCGGCGGTTGAGCTGGATCGCTGTTTGTACTCTAGCAGTCGAACCCATCTGCTGGGGCAGCGGTAGACTCTGTCCTAGGTAGTGAGCTAGGTAATTGAGCTAAAGAAAATGCTGGCTTGCAGAAGAAAATCAGCTTTAATGATTAGACTTGTTGCCAAATAAGAATGGTTGAAAGCAAGGTGCAGACTACTTTCCCGTTTCTGGTCTCACTTAGGCAGCGTCGAGGGCAACTTCGAGATAGAAGTTCCACAACCCTGCTGCGGTCAGCATCAGG
>JBJTUI010000404.1:0-7122 GCA_046080625.1 Elainella sp.
CAAGTTACCCAAGTTACCCAAGTTACCTATCAGAGGATATCGGGTAATTGCAGCCCGCCGTCTATTTCTGAGGCGTAGTGTTTGAACAGCACCTCTGGATCGTGACCAGCTATTTCTGCCACGGCCATCGGCTTGACGCCACGGGCCAGGGCGTGACTGGCAAAGGTGTGGCGAGCGCTGTTGAATTTGCGATAGGGAATTTTGAGTTCTGCCAGCACCTTCTTCCAGGCCCGCTGGCTAAAGTTGGTGTCGCTGAGCAGCCCACCTTCGGGCGCTGGGAAGACAATCCCATCTGGTTGCCAGTCTGCCGGTCTACGAGCTAGCAGAATCTGCTGGAGCCGTGCTGACAACTTGAACTCCCTAGCCCGGTTGGTTTTGGTGGTTTTGCGTTTCTTGCTACGCGAGACTGCCTCACCGATCCATATCGTTGAGCAGTCGTCTGATAGGTGCTGCCAACGTAGCCCGATGGCTTCCTGAATGCGGCACCCACACCCAAACCGAAACTCAACAAAATCGGCATAGTGAGCATAGTATTTATTGCCCCTGAACGCTTCCAGAATTGCTGCAATTTCCGCCTGTGTGAACGGTCTGGGCTTCTGGGTCGGAGGAACTGTAACGAGCCGGAGGGGTTCTACCCACGGGTTGCTTGTCACCAGTCGTTGCTTCTGTGCCCACTTCCAGCAGGCGCTTATTGTCGTGAGTCGATCTTTGATCGTAGCTGGCTGTAATTTTCGCTCTTGAGCCAGGTAGAGCCGGAACCGATCGGCCAATTCCTCATCAACTAGCACGGCAGGCTTAGAACCAAAGAACTCGCCTACAGGCCCGTGCAGCGCTTTGAACTTGCTCAGCGTTTCTTTAGCCACTCTCCGGCTTTGGGCTTCGGTGAACTTCTCCAGCATTGCAGAAACGCCTATACTGGCCTCTTCTGGTTGCTTAGGAGGGCGATACTTTGCCAGCGTCGGATCAAAATTCCCGGTTGCCAAGTCACCCTCTATAGTGGCCGCCTTCCCTACTGCAACGGTTCGATTTACCGTCCCGTCTGGCAGGCCCAAGTACAGAGTGAATCTTTCCCCCCCCCAGCTCCAGCGCAACCTTAGCCAACCCTTGAATGACTCGACCCGCACGATGGCTTTAGCCTTGCCCATAACCCTAATCCTGTATACCAGTTGTATACCAATCTTATGGGTGGGGTTGCGCTGGAGCTGGCATAGGTTGGCATAGGTTACTCAGTACCTCCCAATCAAAAAAGGCTCCCAGCAAATCGCTGAAAGCCTTGTACCATTATCGTTTCACTTCAAAGCGGGTGATGGGATTCGAACCCACGACATCAACCTTGGCAAGGTTGCACTCTACCACTGAGCTACACCCGCATGTTTTAGACTTTTACTAGTATCCCGAATTTACGCGCAAACGTCAACCTTTTTTGGAATCTTCTAGACCGGAATATAGAGCAGCAGGCTAGGGAGGCCAGCGGTGGTATAACTAGGCTGGCTCAGCCGGGGCGGCGCTGAGCAGACTCTGGCTGCTGCTGGGAAGGCTGCCGTTCAGCTCAGGATTGGCGGCCTTGACCTGACGCATCAGGCTAGCCATTTCGATGGCGCTCATGGCGTATTCCCAACCCTTGTTGCTCTTGATGCCAGCCCGCTCCAGAGCCTGCTGCATCGTGTCGGTCGTCAGGACGCCAAACACAATCGGCACGCCAGTTTGCAGGCTGACCGCCGCAATTCCCTTCGACACCTCCGCCGCCACAAAATCAAAGTGGGGAGTAGAGCCGCGAATCACGGCCCCCAGGCAGATAATCGCATCATAGCGGTGGGTCAGGGCAAGCTGGCGGGCCAGCAGCGGAATCTCGAAGCAGCCCGGCACCCAGGCATAGTCTACCTGAGTTCCCTCCGGGTTGGGGTCAACGCCGTGGCGCTTGAGGCCATCCTGGCAGCCTTCCAACAGCTTGCCCGTCACCAGATCATTGAAGCGCCCGACCACAATCGCGAATCGCAGCGCTCCCGTGTCTGTAAAAGTTCCTTCAAAAACAGTCATCTTAACTCTATCCGTGAATCCATCTCGCCTCTTTCATCCTAAACGATGCTTCACCCAGCCAACGTCAAGACCTCTGCCCACCGAGCTGTCATAATTAGCAATTGGGCGAGCGATCGGGCGGCTGGGACAGTCGATTAGGATGATGGCTAGAATGGTCGATCTAGCGCTATGGCCTGGCGATCGGGCCAGCCGGCCTACATTGAGCCAGCCTACACTACAAAGTAGTTGAGCCCACCCACCAGCAGCACCAGCAGTACCCAGACGACTGAGCCCAGCAAAATCAGGCGCTTGGACTGCTCCCAGTTGCGCGGCGAGGCGTAGGCGACGGGCACGCCAACCACCATAGCAAACGACATGATCACCAGGGCGGCAAGGGCAAATTGGAACAAAATCGACATTTCTAAACTCTCCGTTAAATTCTCCCAAAACAGCATTGAGCGAGCCAGCAGTTAGGCATTAAAACTCCCAACAATCGCCCATGCTAGTAAGCTATCAGAAAGTGACCCCTGCCGGAAGTCGGACCAGCCGGATTCCTGGCTCCAGTTCAATCTGGCTCCAGTTCAATTGACTCAGGCGACAGCTCCAGATTTACGGCCCCAGCCTCACAGCTCCAGATACACAGCCCCAGCCTCACCGCTCCAGATGCACAGCCCCAGATTCAATGGACATCATTCTCTGCCACATCACCGCCGATTTTGACACCCTGGGGGCTGCGATTGGGCTGACGCGGCTCTATCCCGGCAGCAAGATTGTGCTGGGCGGCGGAGCCCACCCTGCCGTGCAGGAGTTTCTGGCCCTGCATCGGGATGAATATGCCCTGATTGAGCGACGCTCCGTGCGGGCCGAGCAGATTCGGCGGATTTTTGTGGTCGATACCCAGCAGCGCAGCCGTTTGGGCAGGCCCGCCGAGTGGCTGGATCTGCCAGACGTGGAGCTAGTGGTCTATGACCATCATCTGGGGGCCGAGACAGACCTAGAGCCAGACGAACGCCGGATCGAGCCGGTAGGGGCCGCGACGACGCTGGTGGTCGAACAACTCCAGGCGGCCCAGATCGCGATTAGTCCGGTGGAAGCAACAGCCATGGCTCTGGGCATCCATGTCGATACGGGCTCGCTCACCTTTGACCACAGCACCGCCCGCGATGCTGCCGCCCTCACCTGGCTGATGCAGCAGGGGGTTAGCCTCAGTGCGATTGGCACCTATGCCGAACCCGCCCTGGCCGCCGGACTGCGCGACCTGCTGCCCCTGGCCCTCAAAAACCTCCAGACCGAGACGGTGCGCGGCTGCGAGTTAGCCTGGGTGCTGCTGACCCTGGATGCCTACCTGCCCGGTCTCTCCAGCCTCACGGCTCGCCTGTTCGACCTGATCGAGGCGGATGTGCTGCTGCTGGCGGCCCGCTATTTGGCTCGCGATAAACCCGATGCCAAACCAGACCCGGCTGGCGAAACCCGACTCACCGTAATTGGGCGGGCCAGGGGGCCAGAAACCCGCCAGATTCATCTGGGCCAGCTGTTGCAGCCCTGGGGCGGCGATGGTCACGCCCGAGCGGCGGCTGTCACCCTGCGGCCTGCGGTCCTGGGTCTGGAGCCCGAAGCCCTGATCCAAACCCTGGTTGAGCAGCTGAAGCGGCAGATTCCCCAGCCCCTGACAGCCCGCGAGATCATGTCCTCCCCCGTGCGGACGATTCGCCCCGAAACCACAATTGCCGAGGCCCAGCGGATTCTGCTGCGCTACGGCCACTCCGGCCTGTCGGTGGTGGAGGCAGAAGGGCGGCTGGTCGGGATTATTTCGCGCCGCGACCTCGACATCGCCCTAAACCACGGTTTCAGCCACGCGCCGGTCAAGGGCTATATGGCCACCAATCTCAAGACGATCGCCCCCGACACCTCCCTGCCCGAGATTGAATCCCTGATGATCACCTTTGGGATTGGACGGCTGCCGGTCTTGGAAGCGGGTCAGCTGGTGGGAATTGTCACCCGCACCGACGTACTGCGCGAGCGGCATCAGGCCGCGCTCAACGCCCGCTCTAGCCCCCAGCCCAGTCGCCTCTGCCCCCTGCCCGAGGTGATGCAGACGCTGCTGCAAAACCGGCTGGCTCCGCCGCTCTGGGAGCTGCTGTGTCAAATTACCGCAATCGCCGAGCAGCGCGGCTGGCAGCTTTACCTGGTGGGGGGCGCAGTGCGAGATCTGCTGCGTAACCCGACGGGTCGTTTAGAGCAGGGCAATCTGGAGCAGGGCAATCTGGGGCAGAGCAATCTGGGGGAGGCTAGGGCCAAGGATAGAGGAGAGCAGGGCGGCCTGCTGAAGGATATTGACCTTGTGGTGGATGGCTACCACAGTGCTTTAACCGCAGGGGACAGCGGACGGGCGGCAGGGGTGGAGATTGCCAAAGCGGTGCAGCAGCTCTACCCAAAGGCTCGCCTACAGGTACATGGTCGGTTCCAGACGGCGGCCCTCTCCTGGCACCATGACCCGCAGCTCCAGTCGCTGGGGCTGGATATTGCTACGGCCCGCACCGAGTTTTATCCCTACCCGGCGGCCAACCCGGAGGTCGAGGCCAGCTCGATTCGTCAGGATCTGTACCGGCGAGATTTTACAATCAACGCTCTGGCCGTTCGGCTGACTGCTCCCCGGCGCGGCGAACTGCTCGACTTTTTTGGCGGCCTGCTAGATCTCCAGGCCCAGCAGATCCGGGTGCTGCACGCCAACAGCTTCATTGAAGACCCCACTCGGATTTACCGAGCCGTGCGGTTTGCTGTGCGTTTGGGCTTTGAAATTGAGCCCCAGACCGAGTCCTACATCCGGCATGCCATTGCCAGCGGCGTCTACCGTCAGCCCCGCGAAGCCGTCCCAGCCCTGCAATCCCGACTGCGGCAGGAGCTGCGCTACATTCTGGGGGCTCCCTACTGGCGGCCCGCCCTCCAGCAGCTAGAAAGCCTGGGGGCGATTGTCTGCATCCACCCCGATCTGGATCTGAGTCAGGCTTGGCCCACTCTGGGCCGGGTGGATCGGTGGCTGCGGTTCAGCCATACCCTGAAGAACATTGGCCAACACCAGCTGGAACATTGGCTGACGATGCTGGAGGTGATTTTACTGCACCTGAACCTGGATAGCCGCACCACCGTCGCCCAAACCCTCCAGCTCCCCGCCGATAGCCTCAGCCGCCTGCAAAACTTCGACCAGAGCCGCCAAACTATCCAGACGACGCTGCCGACCTGCCACCTGCCCAGCCAAATCGTCGAGCTGCTGGATCAGTACGATCTGCCCACCCTGATTCTGGTTGCTGCGGTGCTGCCGCGTCCGCTGCGTCGTCAAATCTGGCGCTATCTCACCCACTGGTCCCAGATCAAAGCGCCGCTGGACGGTCAGGATTTGCAGCAGATGGGTTATAAACCAGGACGCCAGTTTAAGCAGATTTTGGACGCACTGAGGCAGGCGACGCTGGATGATGTCGTGAATGATGTGGATACGGCAAAGCAATTTGTCAAAGAACGGTTTCCTGGTTCTGGGTAGAACCTGTTATTTCCTTAAAAGGAGGTGCTGTTGTGTGGGCAGAAGCAGCCCAGCCCTCAAGCGCCTGTTGTGCCGCCGTGTTTTGCAGTGGTGCTCTTGTAAAGAATCTGCATGATGCGCGATCCGGGTTCGCAGAGAGCATCTCGGGCAATAATAGCCACCTCGCCCGCAACGGTGGTTTGGTATTCTGCGACCACATCCCCAAAGGAATTACGTTGCAGCGCTACGGTCTGTTGTGGGATCACTTGACCCTTTAAATCGACGAGCAGTTCTAGATAGCCTCCTGTTGTGGCCCGCAGCGTTTCAAATGCATCACCCACAAAAGTTTTCGCTTCTTTCGCCGTTCGGCCTATGTCGCCTGGGATGATCTGGTAGTGTTTGAGCACATTCAGGCTGCCCTCAACTGCCATAGCAATCTTGCGCCGGTCAAACGATCGGGGTGCCCCAACTTCAATCGTGATAGCTGGAATGCCTGCCTGAATCAACGCCATTTCTAAGGAGCCGCTTTCTCCCGGATCATCTTTAATCTGCTCAGCTGGAAATAGCTCGGCAATTTGGCGAATCTCGGGCTGCTGCATGTCGGCAAAGATGAACATGCTAAAGTCGCTGCCCGTCGATGCTGTGTGGTAGTCCAGCGCAATTTCCACATTCGGCTTAAACAGGTGGTTCCAGAGAATTCCTGCATGGCGGGTAGGCGTATTATTGCCCGCTTCGTCTCCGGGCCAAACCCGATTTAAATCAATTAATAATCCCCCACCTTGGGCCGTCGGCCACTGGGCCTGGGTGAACTCATTGGCAGGACGGGAGAGGTCATAGGCCGCAATCACGGTACCCGACATTTGGGCTGGGTCCAGGCTGGCAATAATTTGCTGCACGGTGTTGACCGGGCTGAGCTCGTCGCCATGCACTCCAGCGATTAGCGCGATGCATTTGCCCTTTTGTTTGCCTCTGACGACGACGACAGGCACGTACCAATGCTGTCCCGTACCCATCTGGACCCCGCGAAAAAAGAAGCGATGTTTCTGACCCGATACAAGATTCCCGATTTCCAGATGGCTGATCACTGGTACACCCTGAATCTGGTCGCCCGTGTAGACTGTAGCGGCCTGAGCTAATTGGTTCATATACCTGTTCTGGTCTTATCTCCCAAGACTTTACGAACTAGCCAATTGTTTAAACTGCTGTATCTCCGAGCCATGGCCCGACCTGTCCCATTCAGTCTAGCTGTTTCTCCTTGCCCATACCACAGGAATTCCCCCCAGCCAAGCGTGCTGCTCAGCACTTTAACCAAACAATAGCCTGTCTGGTTGCAGGTGGCGCAGTCAGCTAAATATCCTTCTAGAGAAGTGCTGGGCGATAGCAAACACTCCCTCTGAAACGTTCACCCAATGTTTCTGTAACGCTAATATTACGCCAATCTTTTGTTTGGCTAGCTAACTTGTCAGTAGCTCAGAAGGTAAGCCACTGGTTCTACCAGTGCGACTTGACCAGCTTTGAGCGTTCCCGGAGTTCCGGAGCGCAGGTAAAGTAACTCCCACGGTGGCTTGAACCAAACCGTAGGAGATAAACAC
>JBJTUI010000405.1:0-2736 GCA_046080625.1 Elainella sp.
GTGTTTATCTCCTACGGTTTGGTTCAAGCCACCGTGGGAGTTACTTTACCTGCGCTCCGGAACTCCGGGAACGCTCAAAGCTGGTCAAGTCGCACTGGTAGAACCAGTGGCTTACCTTCTGAGCTACTGACAAGTTAGAACAACCTAGAACCCTGCAAGCCGCTGCTATTCCCACTCGATGGTGCCGGGCGGTTTGGAGGTGATGTCGTAGACGACGCGATTCACACCCCGCACCTCGTTGACGATCCGGTTCGAGATCGTCTCCAGCAGATCGTAGGGGACTCGGGCCCAGTCTGCCGTCATCCCGTCTTCGCTGGTGACAAGGCGCAGCACAATTGGGTAGGCGTAGGTGCGCTGGTCGCCCATGACGCCCACGCTGCGTACTGGCAGCAGCACGGCAAAGGCCTGCCAGAGGTCGCTGTAGGCACCGCTGCGGTTGATCTCCTGACGCACAATCAGGTCGGCGTCGCGCAGAATTTCGAGGCGTTCGTCGGTGACTTCACCCAGAATCCGAATCGCTAAACCGGGGCCAGGAAAGGGGTGGCGGTTGACGATCTCTTCCGGCAGCCCAATTGAGCGGCCCACCTTGCGCACCTCGTCCTTGAACAGCTTGCGCAGGGGTTCGACCAGCTTGAACTGGAGGTCTTTGGGCAGACCGCCGACGTTGTGGTGGCTCTTGATCTTGACGGCCACCCGCTCGCCCGTCTGGGGATCGACGTTGGTGTCGGCAGATTCGATCACGTCTGGATACAGCGTTCCCTGGGCCAGATAGTCAAACGGCCCCAGCCGCTTCGACTCTTCCTCAAACACGCGGATAAACTCGTGGCCAATCCGCTTGCGTTTCTCTTCTGGGTCGGTGACGCCAGCCAGCTTAGAGACAAACCGCTCGCGGGCGTTGACATATTCAACCGGAATGTGGAACTGCTCCTGGAACAGCTTCAACAGTCGCTCCGGCTCGCCCTTGCGCATGAAGCCCTGATCGATGAACATGCAGGTGAGCTGCTCGCCAATCGCCCGGTAGAGCAAGAAGGCCAGGGTCGAGGAATCTACCCCGCCCGACAGAGCCAGCAGCACTCGACGATCGCCCACTTTGGCCCGAATCTCGCGGATACTCTCTTCCACAAAGGCGTCGGTGGTCCAGGTGGGTTCGCAGGCGCAGATGTGGTAGACGAAATTGCGCAGCAGCGCTTGCCCGCCGACGGAATGCACGACTTCTGGGTGGAACTGGACGCCAAACAGCTTGTGCTGGTGGTGGGCAATAGCGGCGCAGGGCGTATTGTCGGTATGGGCCAGCAGCTCGAACCCACTGGGCAGATGGGTGACCGAATCCCCGTGGCTCATCCACATCGTGGTGCCGGTTTCCACATTGGTCAACAGATCGGTGGCATCGTCGATCAGCAGGGCCGCCTTGCCATATTCGCCCCGCTCGGCCCGTTCGACCCCGCCGCCCAGCTGTTGCACCATCAGCTGCATGCCGTAGCAGACGCCCAAAATCGGGACATTCAAATTCCAAATTTCGGGGTCGCAGTGGGGTGCGCCTGCTTCATAAACCGAGCTAGGGCCACCCGATAGAATGATGCCTCTGGGGTCGAGCTGACGCAACTGTTCGGCGGTCGTGCGGTAGGGCAACACCTCAGAATAAACCTGGGTTTCGCGAATTCGTCGGGCAATGAGTTCGGAATACTGGGAACCAAAATCCAGGATGACAATCATCTGGCGGTCGAGCCGATTTGCCGATGACTGCACTGGAGGCTGTTCAGTTTGAAGAGTCACTGTTGCGTCCTGATATGCATTCTAGAGAAACAACTGTAGCCGAAAGCAAAGTATTAAGTTGAACAGGTACTAGTCGAGCCGGTATTAAAAGGATCGTTTTGGATATTTTACCTAGGTTATCAAACCTGGTGAAAAAGGACAGCCTTCCCGGCAGTTTCTCCAAAACTCGGGGGCAGGGGCTCGGCGCGACTGACCGTTGAGGCTGACTGGCTGACCGACAAAACTCTGGGTGCTGGCGGCTAGAAGCCTCGCCTATAAAGACAAAACCCACCTGCGTGGGTTCAAAGAGTCGGCAAAGGCCAACTTGGCCTGTATAGCAGCGGTTTACGCTTCGAGAAGCCGCTCCGCGTCCATAACCGCCATCGCAAAGGATTTGTCAGTCAAATAGGGCTAACTGGATACCCCACTGAACCCCAATCTGGGTATCCAACCGGGCAATCAACTGGGCGTCGGGCTGGACAGCAGCTGGGGTGATCAGCCAGGTCGATTATCTGAGTTACTCATCCAAGTTGATCATTCCAGTTACTCTTCAAAGTTGATCATCTGGGTCAGCTTCGTCTAGACCTCCCAAAGCGCGCAGCCGTTCTGCCAAGCGCTCGGCCCGCTGTCGCTCCCGTTCTAGGGCCGCCTCAGCCTCAATAGCTCGCTGTTCTGCCACTTTGGCCCGCCGATCGAGTTCGATAGAGGTGAGAAATTTCTGCCCGTCCGGGTAATACAACGCCAGTTCATCCGGCTGGTTGTCGGTCTGGCGATCAACTTGATTCCCCCTCCTACCGCCAAACTGGCCACCAAACCGGATTTGCAGACGCGGACTGACCCAGTCCTGCATAGTGTCAATTGGCAAGAGCCGATTGTGCTGACGCAGCCAGCCGTTTAGCTGATTGGTATCCGGGTCGTAGAGGTAATATTCTTCGACGCCGTAGGTTTCGTAAAATTCCTGCTTGCGGGTCAGGGCGGCATCGG
>JBJTUI010000406.1:0-6704 GCA_046080625.1 Elainella sp.
GGCAAACCCGCCTTCACACCCGAACAGCAGCGGCTGAACGAGCAGTCTAAGGCCGAATTCCTCAACTCCGCCGCCTCGTTCGACAGCCTGGTGGAGATGCATGTCGCGATTGCCGAAGGCGTGGGTTCGCTGACGGTCGGCGGTCAGGATGCGGTAGCCGTGCTCGATCAAAACCGCAATCTGCTCACCACCCTGGCGGCAGGCGAAACCTACAGCGTGCAGCCCAGCAGCAGCGGATTAACCCTGGCCGGGGCCAACCTGCCCACCGTAGTGCTGCTAGAGCCCGCCAACGGCGGCCTGTTCAATCTGGGCAGTCGCACCTATCGCGGCAGACTGCTGCTAGCCAACGACAGCGGCAAACTCTGGGCCGTAAACCTGGTGAACCTGCGCAGCTATCTTCACAGCGTCGTTGCCAGCGAAGTGTCGCCCAGCTGGCCGCCCGAAGCGCTCAAGGCCCAGGCGGTAGCGGCCCGCTCCTACGCCCTTACCTATTTCTTTAAGCCGATGAGCTCGCTGTTTCACCTGGGAGCCACCGAATATTACCAGGTCTACAGCGGCATTGGCCGGGAAGCTCCGGAAACCAGTCGGGCCGTGGATGCCACCGCAGGCGAATATGTCAGCTATAAGGGCGGCATCGTCGAATCGCTCTACGCCGCTTCAGATGACATTGTGATGGATGCGTTTCAGGGCCGGGGCATGAGCCAGCTGGGCGCGTTAAATCTGGCCGAACAGGGCTACAGCTACCAGCAAATTTTGGCGGGCTACTACCCAGGCACTGGGCTGGGCAAGATGGTGATCGATCCCTGAAGTTCAGCGCTAAAATTAGGCGCTAAAGTCCAGCGCTAAAATCAGGTCCAGGGCTAATCCGGCTCCTGCATCAGCTCGTCCGCGTCCTGGTAAAGGCTGCGCAGCGCTTGCTTTTCGGTCTTGCGGGAAGGGCGGCGATAGCGTTTCGCCGACAGGCGCGGCTCGGTTTGCAGCTGGCCTGCCTGCTTGGTCATGACCTTGGTGCTGGCTTCCTCGTCGCTGCGCCGATCCAGGCTTTGCTGGTGGGCGACCACTTCCTCCAGGAAAGTCAGGTAATGGGGATAGCGCTCCCAGTCGCCCCGCACGGCGCAGTTGGGTTCGTCGCGGTGCAGGCAGTTGCTGAACTGACAGCTGGCCTCGGCTAAACGCTGACGGGCCTCCGGGAAAAACTGGGCCAGCTGGCTGGGGGCGCAGGAGAGGTCTGGCTGGTTGAAGCCAGGCGTGTCGGCCAGCAGTCCGCCCTTGGGCAGTTCAAATAGCTCAACATGGCGGGTGGTATGTCGGCCTCGCCCCAGCTTGCCTGAGACTGCCCCCGTCCGCAGCGCCTTCTGGGGAATCAGCTGGTTGATCAAGCTGGATTTGCCGACGCCAGACGGACCAGACACAACCGTAATTTTGTCGGCCAGCAGGGTTTGCAGTTCCGGCCAGCTGCGGGCTTGGCGCAGGCTGACCAGCGTTGGCTCATAGCCCCAGGTGTTGAGGCGCTGCTGCCAATCTTGCTGCTCCTGGGTTGAAACCAGATCGCTTTTGTTGAGGCAAAGCGCCAAGGCGATTTCAGTGGATTCGGCCTTGACCAGAAACCGGCTCAGCTGCATCGGGTCGAGGGTGGGTTCGGCCAGGGCAAACACCAGCAAAATCTGATCGACGTTAGCAATCGGCGGACGATCTAACTCGGTCTGGCGCGGAAACACCTCGGCAATCGCCCCGCGCTCGCCCTGCCAGTCGGGTTCTTCTACCCGCACCCGATCGCCCACCATCACCTGCTGACCAATTTTTTTGAGGCGGCTGCGCCGGGTGCAAAGCAGCTGGGCCTGGGGTAAACCAGGCTGAAGAAACTTGACCAGGTAGAAATTAGCCTGGACGGCCAGCACTGTCCCTATCAGCTGTGGCGGCAAATCGGCCTCCAAATTGTGGCTCAGGCGATCGCTCATCTGCCTCCCTGTAGCTCCAGATTCAGCCCCGTTTGAGGCCAGCACATCCTGGATAGGACACTTCTACAGTAGCAGGCCCATACAATACCAGGCCCATACAGTAGCAGGCCGGGATCCCCTCAGCTCCCAGCCGGACGACGCACCTGCACCGCAAAGAAACCGCCGCGGTCTTCGATCCGCTCGATCCCATAGCCCTCCATCTTGAGGCTATCGGGTACCTGTTCCATTGGCTCCCCCGAATCGAGCCAGACTTCCAGCAGCGCTCCGGGCGGCATTTTTTCCAGCCGCAGCTTGGTGCGAACGAAGTTGAGCGGACATGGGGTGCCCCGCAGGTCGAGCTGGGCATCGGCTGGGGCTGCAGATGGGGAAGCTGGTTGAGGCTCTGAAGTCATAACA
The DNA here is from genome assembly GCA_046080625.1 of Elainella sp. Lineage (GTDB taxonomy): Bacteria > Cyanobacteriota > Cyanobacteriia > Elainellales > Elainellaceae > Elainella. The sequence continues at coordinate 2,355 of JBJTUI010000406.1, forward strand.
ATAGGAAGAGATTAGCCGCGAAACAGGCCGCCTAGAAAGCCTTCGATGCCGCCTTTACTGAGCCGGTCGCCGCGAATTTTGACCAACTTGTCGAGCAGTTCGCGCTCCTCGGTGTTGACTTTGGTGGGAATTTCGATCTGCACGGTGAGCAGGTGATCGCCCCGGCTGGCCGAATTGCCCAGACGAGGCACGCCCCGATGTTCCAAGGTCAGCACCGTATTGGGCTGGGTACCCGGATTGATCGTGACTTCCACCGGGCCATCGACGGTTTCAACCTCGATCCGGTCGCCCAGAATGGCTTGCAGGTAGCTGATCTTGACTTCCGAGAGGATGTTGATGCCCTCGCGCTGGAACTTGGGATCTTCGTTAACAAACAAATAGACGTAGAGATCGCCAGCTGGGCCGCCGCGCTGACCGGCATCGCCCTCACTCGAAACCCGCAGGCGGGTGCCGTTATCGACCCCAGCAGGAATCGTGATCTTTAGCTTTTTGGCCTCCTGTTTCTGGCCGCTGCCGCCGCAGGTCTCACATTTGTCTTCGATCACCTGACCATTGCCGTTGCAGGTGGGGCAGGCCGAAACCTGAGTGAAGCTGCCGAAGGGCGTGCGCGTGGCGCGTCGCACTTGACCGGCCCCGTTGCAGGTGGGGCAGACCCGAGGCTGGGTACCCGGCTTAGCGCCGTTGCCTTTACAGACCGTGCAGGTTTCCAGATGGCTGATTTTGATTTCTTTCTCGCCGCCAAACACGGCCTCCCGGAAGTCGAGCTTCAGATCCAGCCGCAAATCTTCACCCCGGGTGGGACCAGCCCTGCGCCGCCCCGGCTGTCCCCCCATGCCGGTGGAAAAGCCGCTGAAAAAGCTTTCAAAAATGTCGGCAAAGCCGCCCATGTCGCCGAAGTCTTGGAAGCCAGGCCCGCCAGCAGCCGACCCGACTCCAGCCTCGCCAAACCGGTCATAGCGGGCCTTCATTTCCGGGTCGGAAAGCACTTCATAGGCCCGGTTAATTTCCTTGAATCGCTCCTCGGCCCCAGGCTCTTTGTTGACATCCGGATGGTATTTTCGAGCTAGTCGCCGGTAGGCTCGCTTGATCTCTTCCTTGTCGGCACTGCTCGAAACACCAAGAAGTTCGTAGTAATCACCTGCCATAGTGTGCTACTTCAGATAGAAAGATTGAGGGGGAAAACGCAAAAGGAGCAGGAGCCGAAACCACTAGCTCAGGGCTATCATAACCCGATTGCCAGCGTCGCCTCACTACTCCATCCTAAACCAATCATTCGCGAACGAGCTAAGCCCGATGCCGTCAGATCTAGCCGCCAGCCCGTTTGGCCCGTCCGATGCTCAGCAGAGGTTCAACGGTCCTAGTCCACCGCTTCGTAGTCGGCAGTGACCGTTTCGTCGTCCAGAAATTCCTCGTTGCTGTATTCATCCGCGAACGGATTGGCCTCTGGCGACACATGCCCATTCGCCCAGGGAGCAGCTTGGGTGGGCGCATTGTCGTAGTCGCTGTAGTCCTGCAGATCATGGCTCTGGGACTGGGGGTAGTCCTGACTGTAGCTGTCGCCCTGTTGGGCCTGCTGATACACAGATTCCCCGACTGCCAGGAGAGCCTGCTGGAGACCATCCAGCCGCTGTTGCATTTCGCTGACCTGGATATTGCGGTCGGCCATGGCGGCTCGCAGTTCGGCTACGCGCTGGGTCGCCTGGTTGCGCATCTCGTCGGTAATCAGCTCGGCGTTGTCGCGCAGGGTGGTTTCATAGCTGTAGAGCAGGGTATCGGCCTGGTTGCGCAGCAGCACCAGATGGCGGCGCTGTTCGTCGTCTTCGGCATAGAGTTCGGCCTCTTGTCGCATCCGCTCGACCTCGGCATCGCTGAGGCCGCCCGTATTGGTGATGCTAATGCTCTGTTCGTGGCCCGTACCCTTATCGCGCGCCGACACCCGCAGGATGCCGTTGGCGTCAATCTCGAAGGCCACCTCAATTTGGGGAACGCCTCGCGGAGCCGGAGGAATGCCGTTGAGCTGGAATTTACCCAGGCTCTTGTTGTCGCGCACCATCGCCCGTTCGCCCTGTAGGACGTGGATTTCTACCGAGGTCTGACCGTCGGTTGCGGTCGAGAAGACCTGGGACTTGCTGGTCGGAATTGTCGTGTTGCGGTCGATAATTTTGGTAAATACCTCGCCCAGGGTTTCAATCCCCAGGGACAGGGGCGTCACGTCCAGCAGCAGCAGGTCTTTGACTTCGCCGCCCAGCACGCCAGCCTGAATTGCTGCCCCCAGAGCCACGGCCTCGTCTGGGTTAACCGAACGGTCGGGCGTTTTGCCGCTGAAGTAGTTAGAAATCGCCTCCTGGACCGCCGGAGTTCGGGTGGAGCCGCCCACTAGAATGATTCGATCGATCTGGTCGGGGGTGAGGTCGCAGTCCTTCAGGGCTTGGGTGACGGGGTCGATCGTTGCCTGCACCAGCCCGCCGATCAGCTCTTCAAATTTGGCTCGAGTCAGCTCCATTTCCAGATGCTTTGGCCCCGAGTCGTCTGCCGTAATGAAGGGCAGGTTGATCGTGGTCGTCATCATGCTGGACAGCTCAATTTTGGCCTTCTCCGCCGCTTCCCGCAGCCGCTGTAGGGCCATCTTATCGGTCGAGAGGTCAATGCCTTCCTGCTCGCGGAAGTTTTCCATCAGCCAGCGCACCAGCACGTTATCAAAATCGTCGCCGCCCAGCTGGTTGTTGCCCGAGGTGGCTTTCACTTCAAACACCCCGTCGCCCAGCTGTAGCACCGACACATCAAACGTGCCGCCGCCCAAATCAAACACCAGCACGGTCTGATCCTGGTCCTGCTTATCTAGGCCATAGGAGAGGGCCGCCGCCGTGGGCTCGTTGATGATCCGCATCACTTCAAGGCCAGCAATCGTGCCAGCGTCTTTGGTGGCCTGCCGCTGGGCATCCGTAAAGTAGGCGGGCACAGTGATCACGGCCTGGGTGACAGGTTCACCCAAATAGTTCTCGGCGTCCTGCTTCAGCTTTTGCAGCACCATGGCCGAGACTTCTTGGGGCGTGTAGCTTTTGCCCCGGATCTGCACGTCCACCGTTTCATCTTTGCCGCGAATGCAGGTATAGGGAACCCGAGTCCGCTCATCTTCGGTGTCATTCCAGCGCCGACCGATGAATCGCTTGATGCTGAATACAGTATTCTCAGCATTGGTGACGGCTTGCCGCTTGGCCAGTTGGCCAACCAACCGTTCGCCCGTTTTGCCAAAACCGACAATGCTCGGCGTTGTGCGTCCGCCTTCCGAATTGGCGATTACAACAGGTTTACCGCCTTCTAGGACGGCAACACAGCTATTGGTTGTACCCAGGTCGATGCCTATGACTTTTCCCATAACTAGCGGTTACACATTTTTTCAGTGGATATCTGCGCAACTGCGAATAAATTGAACTCAATTTCACGCTTCTAGCTCAGTATTCCGCAATTCTTCGGGAATATGATCAGCTGCACATAAAAAGTTTGTCTGGTTCACCGCAAAGTAAACCAACTGCGCAGATGCGTCCTGGGTAGTTCTGCCCTGACATACGCGGTCCTACGTACCAATCTATCACCAGACAATCCATCCTCAGGGGATTGCCGAATCAAGCTGGCCGAGTCAAGCCGCCCAATGAAATGCCTGAAGCCCTAGGGCGCTCGATTGCCCTACCTCAATTTAAGGTCGATACCTGCCGTCTGTCGAGTCGGAGATTGATCCAGCAACTCCTCTCAGAACCCGTTCTGGAGCCAATCTGGAATTAGATGGCGGTGAGCGGGTGCGAGCGGTCTATCGATCTCCAATCGGTCTCCAATCGGTCAACTCCTAGAACAGGCTGAGTTGATGGGCGCAATCAGCTGTTCCACCAAATTCACCCAGTTCCGCATCTATTTCACCCTGAAATTCTCACCCGGCCCGGTCTAGGATGCTTCTTCTGCCGTCGATTCTGACTCCGGTGCCGTAGCAACCTTGACCATGGCATGGCGCAGCACGCGCTCACCCAGCATGTAGCCCCGCATCAGCTCCTCCAGAACGGTTCCCTCCGGATGCTCGTTAGAGGGTTCGCGCATCACGGCTTCATGCAGATTCGGGTCAAACTCCTTGCCCTCAGAGCGCATCGGCGATACGCCAATTCGTTTCAGCGACTCCACCAGCTGCTTGTAGACGCTCTGGTAGCTCTTGTGGATGTTCATCTCCGCATCGGTCTGGGGCTTGATCAAGGAACGGGCCCGTTCAAAGTTGTCTACAACCGGCAGCAGTTCCTTGATGGTGTTGCATTTCACCTGCTCTTCCTGCTCTTCCTTTTCCTTCTGGGTGCGTTTCCGGAAGTTCTC
>JBJTUI010000407.1:0-3265 GCA_046080625.1 Elainella sp.
GTGTTTATCTCCTACGGTTTGGTTCAAGCCACCGTGGGAGTTACTTTACCTGCGCTCCGGAACTCCGGGAACGCTCAAAGCTGGTCAAGTCGCACTGGTAGAACCAGTGGCTTACCTTCTGAGCTACTGACAAGTTAAGCCCCCTTGACCTCACACTGTCGTTAAATTCCCATCAGAACCGGCTAGACGCTCATAGAACTCAGTAGATAGGTGCAAATATAGGGCGGTGGGGGTTTAGGGCGCAGCCCCCACCAGAGGGCAAGCCTTCTGTGCTCCCCTGAAACCATCTTCTAATCAGATCCAGCTACTTAGTTCAACAGATCTGCAGAAAGTTCTATACCTTTGAAGTCACTTGATCTCGATCCCAATAGTCTGTCCGGAGCGGGTGTTAGGGCAGTTTATTGAGATGCTCACTGAGGTGCTACTGAGGTAATCACTGTAAATGCGAGTAGCAATATCAGTGGCTTATGTAGCCACTCAGCACAGTTCAGTTGTCCTGAGCTGTCAGTTTTAGCTGCTCTAGAGATGGTCTTGATTCTGTGAATTGATTTTCTATGATCAGTTCTGGTAATGTAGCTATCTCTGATTGTTTGTTCGTGCGTTATGGTTCCTGATCATTGGTTTGTTGGGCTGTAGTTCCTGTCTATTGGTATGTAGTTCCGATCATTGGTTTGTTGGGCTGTAGTTCTTGTCTATTGGTGTTCTATTGGTGTGTAGTTCCTGTTAATCGTCATGGCAAAAAGATCTCTGTATGCGTCTGAAGAAGGTGCTAGGCTTGCTCGTAAAATATTTGATCGAAGAGGTTGGACCCAAGAGCATCTAGCGGCTGAGCTTGATCTGAGAACTAGACAGCCAATCTGGCGCTTTTTCACCTGTCGCCCCATCGAGCGCTACATCTTTATTGAACTCTGTGCAATTCTAGATCTGAACTAGTGGGAAATCGCCCAGGAAGCCCCAGAACCCCTATTGAACGGTGCAGACAAGTCTTTCGAACAGTCGGTTAAAACCAAGCAGCTTGTTGAACAGATTCGGCTAAAGCATCAAGTTAGAATCGAGCACCAGTGCAGTACGCTGCGAATTCTGGGCACTGCCCATCCGGTACAGCTCGACGATCTGTTTGTCATGCCCCATTTTTCAGGGCGTCCAACTGCCCAAAGTTTATCGGGCTACCGGCTGCCAGAATTCCAGACCGTTGCAGAGCCAGCCATACCGCTCTGGCCAGTTCTAGAAAAGCAAACCAGGCTGCGGATTCTCGGCAAGCCAGGCAGTGGCAAAACCACCCTATTAAAGTGGATTGCGCTGCAATGTATCCGAGAACAGTTCCAGCCCGATTTGATCCCAGTGCTGATCCGGTTGGGCAGCTATCTCGGGTCCCCCACGGAGAAAAGTGAATTCACACTGCTGAACTGCATCCAGCAAGAGCTGCTGGGATCAGGTATTTCCGATCATCAGGTGATCGAAACTCTGCTGAATCAAGGAAGACTCCTGCTCCTGCTGGATGAACTGGATGAAATTCCCAATTCCAGCAACGTCAATCTAGCCTTTCGAGAAATCTGCCAGTTTTGCGAGCGGTACCACAAAAGTCGACTTGTGGTTGCGTCGCGGTTGGGCAGCCAGGATTTTGAACTGTTGCCTTTAACCGATTGTGAGCTGGCGGACTTTGACAATAGCCAGATCGCACTTCTGGCCAAGCAATGGTTCAACGTCTTTAGCCCCCGCCAGAGCTACGGATCGAGAGACTCCGGTAAATCCTTTAGCCCAGCGGAAGAGCTGATTGCCCAACTCTATGATCCCGTTAATCGACGTATTCGTGAACTGGCAGGTGTGCCGCTTCTGTTTAATCGGATCTGCCAAATTTTTCAGAGTCGAGAGCAACTCTTCGCCCATCGCGATCGAATCTATGAGGAATGTCTAGCCCTGTGGCTGGGTGAATGGGATCGCAAGCGAGGCATTCAGCGGAACTACACCAATACTCAGCTGTCCTTGGCCGATCAAATTTATATTCTGGGACAGCTTGCGGTCTATACCCTGGAGAAGGGCTGCTACTGCTTTGAGCAAAAGGATCTGGAGTACTGCATTGAAGCCAGCCTATACGAGCATGAGACTGTCCATCGCAGTCCGGTTTTGCGCGACCAGTTGATTGCCCAGGCTAAACTGGCCTTTCTACAACAAGGTGTTTTACTGGAACAGGACTGTGGTATTCTCTGCTTTTCCCAGCTCGCCTTTCAGGAGCATCTGGTAGCCCGCCACCTTGCTTCTAGTCCAAACCTGGAACAGAACCTGGATAAGCTAACGCATTATCTGAATCAACCGGACTGGCGAGAAGTGTTTCCGCTGATCAGCTTGCGATTACAAAACCAGGACTTGCTGCTGCAACGGCTACAGGCAGCGATTCAGACCCAGGTCAGCCAGAATCCTAGCCTGCAACTTCTGCTAAACCAGATGCAGCTAAAAAACGATCAGGGATTGCTGTACTGCCAACTCCACCAGCTGCAAACGGCGCTGTATCAGGTGCTTACCAAGCCCGATTTGATTTTAACTTTTGCCGTGCTGCTGGTTGATCTGTATGAATTGGCCCAGCTGCTGCTGTTAGAAATCCTGCTCACCGAACTCACGCTCTGCTGGATTGCGTCAGGTTCTGAAACCCCCGAAACCTACCGAGTCGTTCAACCGCTGTTGACACAGGTTTTAGAACTAGCAATTTCCTGTCGAGCCCAAGATCTGGCTACCTTTCTGCAACAGCTCAAGGACCAGCTGTTTTGCTGCGACTGGAGCGATAGGGGAGCGAACCAGCCCAACTCGAACCAGCCCAACTCAAATCAACACGATGATTCAAACTGGCTGGGCCACATCAACCAGCTGCTCCAGAGTTGCTTCGACTTAGCGCCTCTCGCCCAGCTTGAGCCCGATCATCTTCAGGCGATCCAGTCCTATCTCTACGCCGTTCAGCTTTTGGCAGATTGCCAGAACCCGTTAGAAAATTACTCTGCCCGATCGGCTGACTTCTTGCCGCTCATGGCCCGCGTGATTAGCCAAACGATGGGAAACGCGGACGACCTGCCAAACACTAAGAGACTTCCAAGTAATGATTGATCCTATAATACTGGCAAGAGAACCTTAATCTATGGCCAATTCAAATCTGAAGTGCACCACCTCTAAAAGCTCGTCAGACAAGGGCTCATAGGGTAACCTGAAGTTTATCACAACAACCAGGAACCCCTATGAGCTACCAGCAGCTTAACCTAGATGAGCGATTTGAGCTATA
>JBJTUI010000408.1:0-3490 GCA_046080625.1 Elainella sp.
TGAAGTCGAGCTGATCGACTTTGGCATTCCCCTGGCCGACCTGGAGGCCGTGCTGGGCCAAACGCCTGCCATCACTCGGCTGACACCAGAACTGGCCCTGGCGGCTCTGCCCCTGCCCCGTCCGGCCACAACCCACAAATATCAACAGGGCCATCTGCTGCTGGTCTGCGGCTCTCGTCAATATATGGGGGCGGCCATTCTCGCCGGGGCTGCGGCCCGAGCCAGCGGGGTGGGGATGCTGTCGATTGCCGTGCCCGAAACCCTGCGCCTGCTGCTGATTGGCCACCTGCCCGATGCGGTGGTGATCGGCTGCCCGGAAACCGACTCGGGCGCAATTGCCGCGTTGCCTGGCCTCGATCTGGCCAAATATCAGGCCATCGCCTGTGGCCCCGGCTTGACGAAGGCTGCCGCCCCAATTGTTCAAACCCTGCTGGACTGTCCGGCTCTCCTGCTGCTGGACGCCGACGGGCTGAATATTCTGGCAGACCTGCTGCCCCAAACCCCGCAAGTGCTTCAAGCTCGGCCAGCCGCGACGATTCTGACGCCCCACTGGGGTGAATTCAAGCGACTGTTCCCGGCTCTGGTTGGCCAGAGGGGTGAACCTGCGGATCGGCTCAACCTGGCTCAGCAGGCGGTTCAGCAAACGGGGGCGGTTTTGCTGCTGAAGGGAGCCAGGTCGATAATTGCCGCCCCAAATCCCAACAATGCACCCAGCGTCTGGCTCAACCCCGACAGCACACCTGCTCTAGCTCGCGGCGGCAGTGGCGACGTATTGACCGGGCTGCTGGGTGGACTACTGGCCCAGGGCGTTTTGCACAACCGAACGGTGGCGGCAACGGTCAATAGTGCTGCCTGGTGGCACGCTCAAGCTGGCCGGTTGGCGGCTCAACAGCGCACCGAACTGGGCGTGGATGCCTCGACGCTGGTTCAATTCCTGATTCCTGCCCTGGCTGCCTACCAGAATCATCCAGTCAGGTGATCTGCTGAGGTGAGGTGCCATCAGGCCGAGACTTCTACAGTAGTAGGTAGATAAGTGACGTTCATAAATTAACCCGGCGGGGGGCTGCTGGGTTTTTTCTTTTTAAAGGCTCCAGGGCAAAAGGCTGAAGGGCGAGTTTGCGGCTCGACTGAACATCAGGGGCAATTTCACCCGCTGGGGTGAACCGGCTAGGCGAGGTCTGTTCTCCAGCAAAATCCTAGATTAGTAGATAGATAAGTGACGTTCATAAACAAACCCGGCGGGGGGCTGCTGGGTTTTTTCCTTTTAAAAGTCTGCTGATCTATAGCAACTGTTTATCTAGACCGTTTGCCCTTCGTCCCCCGACTGGTGGCGAACGTTCATCCAGTGGGGTGACACAGCCAGGTGAAGCCCAATTCTGGCCGAGCTCCTACAGTAATAGATAGATAAGTGACGTTCATAAATTAACCCAGCGGGGGCTGCTGGGTTTTTTTCTGTTCATTTTTAGGGCTAGGGCAGGTAGACGCAGTCTTCCTCTCGGTAATTTCCGCCCAACTGCTGGGGCTGGGGCCAGATCATCATCGTTACTTCACATTGCTAGCGGGTAACTATACTCAGGGTCAATCAAGACAGTGATAGATTGAAAGGCAGCTTAAATCGATCAAACCAGGGTCCATTGCTGTGGTTGCAACTGTGTTAGCTACTGTATTAGCTGCTGAGTCCTTTCAACTATTCAATTGGCCCCTAGCGGCCAACCTCCTCCAGGGAATTTTGCTTGCTGCGGCCCTGCTGCTGTTGATTCCTAGCGGCGTGCTGTTTCTGGAATGTTTTGCCGCCCTGCTGCCCGCCCGCCCGGTGGAGCTAGCGGCAACGCGCCCCCGCCTGGCGGTCCTCGTACCCGCCCACAACGAAGAATTGGGCATTCAGCCCGTCTTGCAACAGCTGCTGAAACAGCTTGGCCCAGACGATCAGCTGGTGGTAATTGCCGATAACTGCACCGACAGCACTGCGGCCCAGGCGCGAGCCACTGGCGCAACGGTAATCGAACGTCAGGACAGCGAGCGGCGCGGCAAGGGCTATGCCCTGGACTATGGGCTACAGTACCTGGCGGGTAAGTTGACCAACTCCCAGGGCGAGCCGCTGCTGCCAGCCGATCAGCTAGCTGGTCAGCCGGACGTGGTGGCCGTGGTCGATGCCGACTGTTTGGTAGAAGACGGTACCCTGGCCCGAATTGCTGCTGCCGCCCATACCACCGGACGGCCCGTGCAGGCGACCTATCTAATGGAACGGCCCGCCCGTCCCAAACCCAAAGACGCGGTTTCGGCCCTGGCTTTCCTGGTCAAAAACTGGGTGCGACCCCAGGGTCTGCACAATCTCGGGTTTCCCGGCATTCTTACCGGCACGGGCATGGCGTTTCCCTGGTCGGTGATTCGCACGGTGTCGCTGGCCAGCGGCAACATTGTGGAAGACATGCAGCTTTCGATGGATCTGGCGATTGCGGGCTATCCGACGCTGGCCTGTCCCCATACCCGCGTCACGGGCCTATTGCCCCAACAGGAGCAGGCGGCCAAAAGTCAGCGGACCCGCTGGGAGCACGGTCATCTGCAAACCCTGCGCTCCCAGGTACCGCGTTTGCTGCAAGCCGCCCTTTGGCAGCGCCGGGTGGACTTGGCGGCAATCGGGCTGGATCTGCTGGTGCCGCCCCTGTCTCTGCTGGTCATGCTCTGGGCAGGCGTGATGGCGCTGGCGCTGCTGCTGGGTCTGCTGACTCAACTCTGGCTGCCGACCGGGCTGCTGCTGCTGGAAGGGGGCTTGATTGGGGTAGCGGTGCTGGCGGCTTGGGCCAAGTTCGGTCGAGCCGATCTGCCTGCCCTGACGCTGTTAGCAGTGCCCTTCTATGTGCTGTGGAAGGTGCCGCTCTACCTAGCCTATGTGATCAAACCTCAGACCAAATGGGTGCGTACGGAGCGCGACGCGGTTTCTAAATCCTAGCGGTTGCCCTGTCAGTTGCCCTGTCAATATCCGCTGAAGCGTCATTCAGTTTGTATTTTCTTGATTTTTCATTCTCGCGATTCAAATCACCTTCGCTGTAGTAAATCTTACTCGGTAGATGTTGGCTATAGACATCTACTCCCTGGTCTGTGGGTGAGATGTTTGGTGTAGACGCTAGTGGGTCAAAGCGACTGACAGATCAGGTTCAAGCTTTTTCTGCGCGTAGATCTTAAAGTCCTCTGGTTTGCCCTGCAAGCTCTAATGAAGAGTGGGTAAAGCTGCTTCAGCCTTATTTCTGAAATCACCAGCAGATTAGTTAGGATGTTTGAGATTGATGTGATTCTTCAGAAATGCCCTTGCGAGTCTGGCTTTGTGACACCTAAATCTGGCTAGTTTGGGCTCTGCTTGGGTCATCTATAGGTCATCTACAAAAGTGAATGGGCTCGATAAATTGTTGGCTGAGTTGTTTTCCGGTAGTGTAGCCCTTGGTGAGAAATTTTCGGTCATGTCGCTTTTGTGAGAGGTTTTGATGCAAATTAT
>JBJTUI010000409.1:0-2831 GCA_046080625.1 Elainella sp.
TCTGTGGTTTCTGGTGTTTTGAATTCAATCAGGTTATCGTTATTCATGGTGTATTCCTGGTCTGAGCTTTTTTGTCTTATTCAGCAGGATACGCCTTTTTTTCTCCTTTTTCTCATACACCAGATCTAACCATAACTCGAACAAACCCGTCGGACAGAACTGCCTGGAATAGCGTGTCTTACACCAAATCACCGGATCAATCGATTAAATCTTTTTAGTACTGCAGCACTAAAGCTATCAGGGGAAAGGTCAAAACTTTCCCAAAAAAACGTTTTGATCATAAACTATTTCAGCTTAAATACACTATTCTTTTGATGGTCTTGAATAAACTGTTTTGCACAAGCAGGTTTTCAGCATGATTATCACAACCGCGTCGTTTAAAGGCGGTGTCGGCAAGACAACTACAGCAGTTCATATTGCTGCTTTTCTCCAGAACAATGGCGATACGCTGCTCATCGACGGTGACCCAAACCGCTCAGCAACCCGCTGGGCCAAACGGGGAAATGGCTTTCCTTTCAAGGTGGTCAGCGAGCAGCAGGCCGCTAAATATGGCCGCAACTTCAAACATATTGTGATTGATACCCAGGCTCGGCCCGACGAAGAGGACTTGAAGGATCTGGTAGATGGTTGCGATCTGTTGATCCTTCCTACCACGCCGGATGTACTGTCGCTAGATGCGCTGATGCAAACCGTGGAGTTGATGCGTTCGCTAGGTTCAGAACAATATCGAGTCCTGCTGACCCGTGTACCTTCCCCCCCACGTCGTGACGGAGCCGAGGCTAGAGAAATGCTAACTGCTGCGGGTTTTCCACTCTTTAAAGGGAAAGTTCGGGAGCTGGTCGCTTTTCAGAAGGCCGCGCTGGATGGACTGATGGTGAATCAGGTGAACGATCGCCGCGCCAAAATTGCCTGGAACGAATACCTTACAGTTGGACGGGAGATTTTACATGGGTAAGTTCAATAAACTCTTGGCAGCACTCCAGACCGATCAGGTAGCTGCAGAAAGACCCGACAGCGAGCTTGAAGCTGATCCGGGTTGGCCCACAGTCCCTGCAACTGTCTCTGCACCCGTTGCAGCCCCAGGTATAGTCTCAGATCCAGCCCCAACAGAGACCAGCACCTCTCGTCAGTTTCTACCTCACAGCCGCATTCTGCGCGACCCCAATCAGGTCCGCAAGTACTTCGATCCGGAAAAGCTGCAAGGTCTAGCCCAAACCATTGCCGAAGAGGGGGTTCTAGAAGATCTGGCTGTCTATGAGCTAGAGGAGCAGCCTGGATACTACCAGCTTGTGTTTGGAGAACGGCGCTATCGAGCCTCCGAACTAGCAGGTTTGAAACAGGTACCGGTGCGGGTTATCCCGAAACCAGACAACAAGAAGCTGCTGAAGCTTCAGCTAATCGAGAACAAGCACCATGAAGACCTGAATCCGATTGAAGAAGTTGAGGGAGCCTTGGCCCTGCTGTCGGCAGAGTTAGAGCAACCGGTCGAAGCGGTGATTAGTCTGCTCAAACAAATGGACAATGATGTACGCCGCTCGTCCTATAACGTTATGGGACAGGCTGACGCAGACACTGTGATCAAGACCCTGGACGGTCTGAATATTAAGTGGCGCTCCTTTGTGCTGAACCAGCTGCCATTACTGGGACTCTCGGAGGACATTTTAGAGCCAATTCGCCAGGGCAAAATTGAATATACCAAGGCGCTAACGATTGCGCGACTGCGTGATCCAGACCAGCGACAGCTGCTGCTAGAAGAGGCAATTACCCAAAACCTCTCGATTCGGGGAATCCGGGAGCGAATCAAGCAGCTGCCACCTATTCAAGCCGACACCTCTGGCCAAGCTGCCACGTCCTATGGCGAATTCGAACTGTCGGGAGTGGTCAAGCGGCTCAACTCAATCGGCAGGCAGCTTAAACGCTCAAAAGTTTGGCAGGATCGACATAAACAGGAGCGTTTGAAGCTATTGTTGCAGGAGATTGAATCGATCTTGAAAACCTGAGATTTATCCGTTCAAAAACCAGAGCATTGCCATCCAAATCTCTAGTGCCAACCAGTGTGAGCAAAGCCCTCGGCAAGGCCCACAGAACCTTGCGTCCATCCTGCCTTTCCCGCCCATTGTTCTCACCTAAGAGTGACTGCGGGAGAGTAACTGCTGGCCAATAGAAAAAGTCTGTTCAACCAAACCTGAAGGAAGTCGCAGCGCACTGGCTTCAGGGTGTTTATTTGCAATCAGGCAACGACACAGAACAATTGTCATCTCCAAGCCAGGTTTTCCCCCCAGGCTATCACCCCATCCCTGGCCTCCTGTTCGACTGACAAAACTATCGGTGCTGTCAGCTAGAAGCCACACCTACAAAAACAAACTCCACCTGCCCGGGCTCAAAGAGTCGGCGAAGGCCAACTTGGTTTATATAGCAGCAGTGACTCTGCGAGAAGCCGCTCCGCGTCTGTAACCGCCATTCCAAAAGATTTATCAGTCAAGCAGCTTGCCCCTTGTAACTGAAACCGCAGGCTCCGGAGTCAAAGCCTGCCTACAAAGGCTAGAACCCCTTATTTCAACCACATAGGCAGGTGTACTTGAACCAGACAGTCGCTAGTTTTAACCGATTGGCAGTTAAGTAGCTGGGCTTGATTAAATTGAAGATGGTTTTAGGGGAGTACAGAGGGCAAGCCCTCTGTTGGGGGCGTAGCCCCAGCCCTGTCAAGGTGTTAAATCCAGGCCAGAGAATAATGCTGAAACCGCGATTTCTCGTTCTGAATTTTCAATCTCTTGCCAAGGAAAATTGGGTTTTTATAATCTGGCCGTAAACCAAAACGGTCAAACCCAGCA
>JBJTUI010000410.1:0-7060 GCA_046080625.1 Elainella sp.
AGACCTCGATCACGTTAGATTCGCCCATGAAATCATAGCCCCAAACATTTTCTAAAATCTGTTCGCGGGTAAGCACTTCGCGGGGATGTTCCATCAAATATTTCAGCAGCTCGAACTCCTTCATGGTCAGATCCATGCTGCGGTCGTTGCGCAGAGCCCGCCGCGTCGTCAGATCCAGCACCAAATCGCCAAACCGCAGCTGCTCGTTGGGCAGGGCGTCTGATTGCAGGTAGAGCCGCACCAGCTTCAAAAAATCTTCACTGCGGTAGGGCTTGAGGAAATAGTCATCGGCTCCGGCCTGCATACAGGCAACCCGGTCCTCTACCGAATCACGCGCCATCAGCAGCAGCACCGGCATCCGGGCTCCGCTAGCCCGCAGATGGCTACAGAGGGACAGGCCCGATTCCCCGGCCAGCATCCGGTCGATGATCACCAGCGCAGGCTGGAGGGATTTGACCTGCTCTAGTCCCTCAGTCGCATCATGGGCCACCGTAGTCTCATAGCCCGACTCTCGCAGGTCAGCACTGACATGTTGGGCGATCAGCTCGTCTGTTTCGATCACCAACACTTTCGGGCTCACATCAAGGATGGGACTCATAGTGACCTCATGCGAAGGATGTCTGAAGTTTTAGCATAATTCAGCTGAAGGGCGGTCTGGTTAACCCACTAAACGGGACAGCGCCAAACCGAACAACACCGAATAGACGCAGCTGGCGAAGCAGATGTCAGCAGCTCTGGCAGACCTGCCCAAGCTATCCAGACCTGCCCAGAGCCATCTAGAGCGGCCCAGAACTGGCCAGCAGCTCCACAGTCGGGAACCAGAACAATTGGCGCTATGGTAACTCTACCGAAGTTGGCTTGGCCACATGGGGCAGGCCCCAGCCCAGCTTTTCGCGCAGCACATGGAAAAACTCATTGGGGCTGAGCCGAATAAACCGCGCCGCGTAGGGCGAGCGCACAATCCGCACCCGGTCGTCGGGCAGCACCGCGCAGCCCGCATTGCCGTCTACCACCAGCACCAGCGGCGTTGAGTTGGCCGGAAAAATCGTCACGGGCTCGCTGTCAGCAAAAACCAGGGCGCGCGAGGCCAGCGAGTGGGGACAGATGGGCACCAGCTGGAGCACCGGTACACCCGGCGTGATCACGGGGCCACCCGCCGAGAGGGAATAGGCCGTGGAGCCGGTTGGAGTGGACAAAATCACCCCATCTGCCGCGATGTCTACCGGGGCATGGGTGCCCAGTTCGATCTCAAAATGGCACATGCTGGTCAGCGGCTCGCGATGCAGCACCATTTCGTTCAAGCACAGCACCTCCCAGACCAGCACATCTTCCCGCCAGATCTGCACCGCCAGCATTGCCCGGTCTTCTACCAGATATTCGCCCTGCAAAACCGCTTCTAGCGCCTGGGGCACCTGGTTCAAATAGGCCTCTGTCAAAAAACCCATGTGGCCCGTGTTGACCGTCAGCAGCGGGATGCCGCAGGGGGCAACCTGGCGAAAGGCAGCCAAAACTGTACCATCCCCGCCCAGCACGATGCCAAACTGCATCTCCTGATCAAATCCGGGGGGAACAAGCTGGCTGATCGGTGTGTGGCAGAGCGGGCGATGGGGCTGGGAATAGCCCAAAATGCCTCCCATGCCTGTTGTCAGGCAGACTTCCCATCCATATCCCTTCAGCTTGTCCGTGATTTCTTGAGCAGTCCGGCAAGCAATCGGCTTAGTATCGTTGTAAATAATGCCAGCTTTGGGCACACGTATATATCCAGCGTCAGGTGCAAAAATTAGCATTGGGGGCGGCAGTCACCGCCAGCGCTTTTATCTAGATTATGTGATTGCCCTGGCTTTGAACAGCATTCTTCAGGAATCTCTTTGGCTGGCATAGCCCACCGCCCCACCCCCAGACAGCAGGTGTAATTAGTCTTGCTTGGGGGAATCATCAGAAATCGGTCTGGATTTGGTTAGCCCTTTAGCAGGCAAATCATTTGTCGATATCGTAATATTTTGTTACAAGAAGAAGCAGGCTGTTTAAAACTTGGAGGGTAAAACACATTTTTCCGAGCTAACCCTTATCCTCCCACTTCTGGGACGGTTTCTCTCGGCTCAGTTCGAGAGAAGGGGCCTTCCAGGCAGGGCTACGGCCTCTGCACCTGCTTTCCCGCTTTGAGGGACCTTACCTGTCTGAAGGAAAATCTATGTCGTCTGCTCAGTTCGCAACCAGGCTTAATCAAAACATGTTCAGCGGTTTTACAGGGTCAAAAGGCAGCTCTGGCAATGACTTTGGCGAGCGGATGCTGAATGCAGTGGCTACCCAGTCAATTCGCCACTTGTTTAGCCGGAGCGAAGCGGTAGATGTGTCGGTCCGGTGTAATCCGGCCAGTAAATTGATGCAAGGCACCATCGACAGCTTCAAAATGAGCGGTCAGCAGCTTGTGATTCGCCGCCAGTTCGAAGTTCAGGAAATGTCCTTTGAGACCGATACGGTCGCAATTGACTTTGGGGCGCTGCTGGGCGGCAAACTGCGCCTGAAGCAACCCACCCAGGCCGTCGCCCAAATTGTCTTGACCGAAGAGGCGATCAACCGCGCCTTTGAGGCCGATCTGGTGCAAAAGCGGCTCCAGCGCCTTGAGCTAGAGCCCCTCACCAACCTCTCTGGCGGTGAGCCCGTGTCGTTTCGAGACGTGCAGGTGAATTTGCTGCCCAACAGCCAGGTGCGCATCTTGGCTAAAACTGACCTGCCCAACCGTCTCGATGTGCCAATTCAGCTCACGGCCACTCTCGCGATTGAAAAGCGCCGTCGGCTGCTGTTTGACAACTTCCAGTTTGAAACGGCTGGAGTGCCCGATGAGGTGCGTAGCCTCTCCGAAACGCTGACGGGAGCTTTTGTTGAAGTGCTCAACGAGATGGTGGATCTGGATCGATTTGACCTGGATGGTGTAATTCTGCGGTTAAATCGGCTCGAAACGCAGGACAAGCAGCTCTTGTTTAGCGGCTATGCCCAGATCGAGCATTTTCCGGGCATGACCTAGGCGGCTGAAAGTAGGATGGGTTCAATAGTCGAGTCAGTGAAGCCTATGCAGCCCTCCTCCCTAACCCGTGAACCGACCACGCAGTATTACCACTGGCGCGGCTACCGCTGTGCCTATGAGCTGTGGCAGGCTGCGAGCCCCCAGGCCGCTCCGCCGCTCCTGTTGATTCATCCGATCGGCGTCGGGCTGTCGCGCCGGTTCTGGGATCGGTTTCTGCCAGCCTGGTTGGGCCAGACCCAGGCCCATGCAATTTACAACCCTGACCTGCTGGGCTGTGGCGACAGCGATCTGCCCCGGCTGGCTTACCGTCCGGAAGACTGGGCTGCCCAGCTGATGGACCTGATTACGGAGGTGATCCGGCAGCCCGTGGTGGTGGTGGCCCAGGGAGCGCTGTCGCCCGTTGCCCTAGAAATGGCCGCTCTGGCGCGCCAGCAGGACGCCGGTTGGATCAAAGGGCTGGTGCTATCGGGACCGCCTTCCTGGTCTGTAGTCACCTATAATCCGCCCGTCTGGCAGCAAACTCTGCTGTGGAATCTGTTTGATTCGCCCCTAGGTCTGGGATTTTATCAATATGCCAAGCGTCGCCGGTTCATTCAGAACTTTTCGGCCCGCCAGCTGTTTGCCGAGGCTAGGGGCGTGGACGATGCCTGGCTAGACGAACTCAGCCGCGAGGCCCAGAAACAGGCTACCCGCCACGCCGTGTTTGCCTTTCTGGCCGGATTTTGGCGCAAGGACTACCGCCCAATCCTGAAACAGGTGGATCTCCCTACCCTGATTGTGCTGGGCGACCGGGCCTCCAGCATCAGCCGCTCTGGCCAGGCCGAAACCCCAGATCAGCGGTTAGCAGCCTATCTAGCCCACCTGCCCCAAGGTGAGGGTCTGCAAATTTCTGGCCGCAACGTCCTGCCCTACGAGTCGCCCACCGCTTTTGCCGCAGCGATTGCCCCGTTTATTGCTCGGCTGTAAAGACTGGCCGTAGGCGACTGAGCTAGGCTTCGGCTTCGCCGCCCACGACCACATTGCGAATGCGCAGGCTGGGACCGCCACAGCCCACGGGGAGGCCATTCTGGCTGCCCTTGCCGCAGCCGCCCGACTCGTCCCAGTAAAAGTCATCGCCAATCGCCTCAATGTCGGCCAGGGTACTGAACACATTGCCCGATAGATTCACATCCCGCACCGGTTCCGCCACCTGTCCATTGCGAATCATCCAAGCTTCGCCAGCAGCAAAGGTAAACATTTCGCCGTTGGTCATGCCGCCCAGCCAGTTGCGGGCGTAGACGCCTTCCTCGATCCCGTTAAAGAGATCGGCCACGGGCGTTTTGCCCCGCTCAATCCAAGTATTGGTCATCCGCACAATCGGCGGATAGTGGTAGTTGAGGCAGCGGGCGTTGCCGGTCGGGGCCTCGTCGAGCTTGCCAGCGGTTTCGCGGGAATGTAGCCGCCCCACCAAAACTCCGTCCTGGATTAGCTGGGTGGTGGTGGCCGGAACCCCCTCATCGTCGTAGGCATAGCTGCCGCGATGGCCCTCTGGGGCTGCCCCGTCTAAAATTTGCAGTTCTGGTGGGCCAAACCGCCGCCCCAGGGTCATAACTTCCATCAGATCCGGGTTTTCGTAGACGAAGTCGGCCTCTGACAGATGGCCAAACGCCTCATGCACAAACAGGCCCGACAGGATCGGGTCGATTACTACCGTGTAGGTGCTGCCCTTGACCGCAGGCAGATTCAGGGCATTCACCGCCCGTTGGGCCGCGCTGCGCACCTGTTCATCCAGCTGCTCCAGATCCTCGTAGGCTTTACGCGAACCCGTGGTTTCCCGGCCCGTTTGCACCGTTTCACCGCTGCGAGCCGTAGCCGCAAACCGCATTTCTACGTCGATCCAGGATTGCTCGATCAGGCTGCCCTCGGAGGTGGCCAGCACGACCCGCTGGGTGCTGTCGCCGTAGCGCACCGAAGTTGTGGCAATCCGGTCGTCCACGTTTCTGAGGATCTCGCCATAGCGGCTGCACAGGGCTTTTTTCTGGGCCAGCGGCACCTGACGCGGATCGGTTCCCAGCAGCGGTAGACGGCAAACGGCCTGGACCGGCGCGACCGGCGCTAGAATGGTTTCCTCGTCACCCACCAGTCGGGCCGCAGCAATCGCGGCTTCGATCTGTTCGGTCAGGCTGCTAAGTCGATTGAAGCTGGCAAACCCCCAGCCGCCCTTATGGCAGGCCCGCACCTGTCCGCCAATCGACAAACCTTCGCTCAGAGTCTCGATTTTGTTGCCCCGCAAGAGAATATCGGTACCTTCAGCCTCTTCTAGCCGAATCGCCAAATAGTCTACCTGGGAGCGGTAGCGGCTGATCAGGTCCGAGAGCAGGTTTTGGGCGTCCGCAAAGCTGGCCATAGTTGCCATATTTAAGTCTTGAATTCTAAAGTACTGAAATTCTAAAGTAGTGAACGGGGTCGAAAAGAGGGGGATTAAACTGGAATGAGCCAGTTAGCAGCAGATTCAGCCTGTGTTTTCTACTCTACCTGACGCCTGGGACTCCAGGATACGGAACTCCGCGATAATCAATCATCAGATTCGGAGATACCAGATTCGGAGATATTAGATTCGGATCACTGATCCCTGACAGGGAGCTAGTCAGTCAATGTTCAAGCAGCCCGTTTCTCAGCAGTTCCTCTTCAAGTTTGCCGGATCTTTTGGTGCTAAACCTTTTGGGATCGTCGGGCAATCGCGGCAATTCCGTCCTAGACGATCCCGGCTGCTGGGTCGCCTGCTGGTTGGTTTGCTGGGTCTGGCCTGTCTGGGGCTGGCCGCAGATCGAGCGGCTGCAATTGACCGCGAAATCCTCACCCTGTTAACAACTCCCCTGGAGCCAGCTCTGTTTGCACCGGGCGAGCTGGTGTTGGATGACAGCATTATCACCCGTGACCGGATCAACCAAACCGGACTCACGCCTCCCAGCCTCTGGTGGACCGAGGAGCAGTTCAACCAGGTGCCGCTCAGCTACTGGCTCGCCTACAGAGGCAGTCCTACCGAGCCGCGTCGGGTCGATCTGGTGGTAGACCAGCAGATTTGGAATAACTCGGACTACCTCCAGCGCTATGCGTTCATGAACCAGTACGGCACTGCCGCCAAGGAATTTGGCTACAGCCTGCGGGTGTTTGACCTGCGCGGCGAACTGCTGGGGGCACACCTCTGTGAATTTGACCCGGCCACGCCCAACCTGGATTCCCCTTGCAGCATTTTTCTCAACTCCTACGGTCGGGGAGCTTTTCGCGGCACCGCTACCCCGTTTGGCGCATCATTTCCCACAGACGGCGGTACGCCTCTAAATCCCTGACCGGCAGCAGAAACTCACTGCGGTTGAGCAGATCGGCAGGCGGCAGCAGCAGCGAATCTGCCTGAAGCTGGGCGGGCAGCGAGGCCCGGTCGCGGTTGACCAGCATCGGAGAGGCGGCGGCACCGAGCTGGGAAATCTGGACGGCAATGTCAGGCTGCCAGCAGAATTCTAGCCACTGCTGTAGTGCCGAGGGCAGGCCAGAACTAGCTGCGGTTGGGCCGGGGCTACTGGGAACGGCTCCCGATGGGGCTGGGCTGGGAGCGCTGGGTTGGGCATTAGGTTGGGCGTTAGGTGCGGCTGGTTCAGAATTGGCTCTACTGGGCGAGCCCACAGGCCGCACCCACAAATCAACGCTCAGGATCGTACCGCTGGTCGGCACAACGGCAGCAATCCGGCGATCGCGCTCCACCGTCGGCTGAACCTCGGTTGACCAGCCCACCGTAATCCAGCTGTCGCCCAGCATCAGGGGCTGCAAGTAGGCCGTAGAGCTATAGAACATCACCTGCCGGTGCAGCGCCTCCAACCGTTGGGGAAGATCAGGGATCGCGCCGACTTCCGCATTCGCCGACTGGCCCAGCTGCTTCAGCGTCAGACCAATCACCAGACGAGCGCTGTCGGGCAGGGAGAGGTGGCCCTGGAGTTCGGGCCGCCACAAATCCGACCAGTCCTGGGGTTGCCAGCCCAGCCGTTCGAATTGCTCGACGTT
>JBJTUI010000411.1:0-4375 GCA_046080625.1 Elainella sp.
GTGTTTATCTCCTACGGTTTGGTTCAAGCCACCGTGGGAGTTACTTTACCTGCGCTCCGGAACTCCGGGAACGCTCAAAGCTGGTCAAGTCGCACTGGTAGAACCAGTGGCTTACCTTCTGAGCTACTGACAAGTTAACAATTAGCTAGCTGACGCCTGCCGACCCGGCTCTACTGAGGGGTTTGCGGTCGAGCTGGGCAGCCTGCTCCAAAGCTGCTTTCTCCCTGGCTCGCTGGGCATAGGGCTGGAGTTGATCCAGATCCTCTCCTGTCAGCAGACTGAAATTCTCCAGACTCATGCCCCGCATCAGCATCTCCACACACCAGGTTTGGTGGGCCTGACTGACCTGGCCTCCGGGCACCATGGGGATGTCTCTCGTCCAAGTCTGCCACTGCTGGTCTAGGTCGGCTGCGGTTAAGGGGTGACCTGCTTCGTTGAGGAATAGGCTGGATTCCTGATCCCTGCGAGATTTCAGCCAGCGCGTTAGCGGGTTGCTGGTGTAGGAGCCGTAGCGCCGTCCCCAAATCCACTGGTTGACCGGCACCTGTCGCACCATTTGCCCCGTTTGCACCCGCAGAAGATGCTGCTGCGCATCACAAACCTGATCGGAGCGCTGTAGGGCAATTACCTCCTGGGGCAGGAGTCCGGCGGCAAACAGCACATAGGCCAGGGCATAGGCCTGCGGACTGCTCTGACGCGCCTGCTGCAAAATCAGATGCACAACCGCGCTGGGTAGATCCAGCACCCGTTGATCGCCAGGCGAGTTCTGCTGGGTTGAACCGGGAGCGACAGGCTCTAAAGGACGGGCCGAAACCGCTCCGAGAAACAGCTGCGCCAGCCCCTGGATAAAATCTTCGCGGCTCTGCCAGAGCTGGTGAAACTCGCTGGTAAATTCGACCGCCGCATAGCCCAACAGCAGACCGTTCAGCAGACTGGCCAACCGTTCGGGCGGCAGTTCGGGGCTGAGGGCTTCTCGCTGGATCACCGTCGTCAGATAGTGGGTCAGGGCCTGGGTCGCTTCGGTAAGCCGCAGCCCCAGCGCCTGCCGGTTTTCGGCAGGAAAATGATTTGCCTCACCAATAAAGGAGCGGATCAGCTCTGGAGCCTGCTCTAGTGATCGCAGATACAGGTTGGCGTAGGCTTTCAGGGCCTGTTCGAAACTGCTGGCCGAGGTGAGGCGCTGGGCTAGAGCGTCCCCCAGATGCGTGAACGGCGACGATTCTTCAATCACAGCCAGCAATAGCCCATATTTGTTGCCAAAATGCCGGAACAGGGTGACTTCATTCACTTCGGCCTGAGCGGCGATCTGGCGGGTTGTGGTGTTGCTCACGCCTTGCTCAATGAACAGATCGAGCGCCGACTGAATCAAACGCTGACGGGTAGTTTGGGAGGGCATAGCTGGAGTTCGTCATAGATAGAAGCCTGGAGCAGAGCGTAACCAAGTTGCTTGAGCGAGCCTGAAGACCCAGCGGCTGGGTGCTTCTCACAGCTTTATGTAAGTGGCACTTGCATTTATAGTTTACAGCTGCTAGGATTCATTATGCAAGTGTTGCTTGCATTCACTATGACAATCAATTTCAAAGGATTTCCCATGCGTTCATTGGTCCCTGACGCCTCCCAGTCCTCCCGGTTCAAGCCTCAGCTCAGCTGGGTCAGCGTCGCGTTTTTTGCTGCGTTCCATGGTCTCGCGCTTCTAGCTCCCTGGTTCTTCTCCTGGTCAGCCCTCGGCGTTGCTGTCCTGCTGCACTGGCTGTTTGGCGGCATTGGCATCTGTCTGGGCTATCACCGCTTGCTGAGCCACCGCAGTTTTCGCGTTCCCAAACCGCTGGAATACCTGATTGCGCTTCTGGGAGCATTGGCGATTCAGGGCGGGCCGATTTTCTGGACAGCAGGCCACCGTCAGCACCATGCCTACACGGAAGATGTTGAGAAAGATCCCTACTCCGCCCAGCGCGGTTTCTGGTGGAGCCACATGCTCTGGATTCTCTACCCCTCGCCCACGGCATTTGACTCCGACTATTACGGCAAATATGCGCAAGACCTGATGCGTCAACCCTTCTACCGCTGGCTCAACCGCAATTTTCTAGTTTTGCAAGTTCCACTTGCAGTTTTGCTCTATGCCCTGGGTGGCTGGTCGTTTGTGGTCTATGGCATCTTTGTCCGGGCGGTGCTGATCTGGCATTCCACCTGGTTTGTTAACTCCGCAACCCACCGCTGGGGCTACCGCACTTTTGCCGCTAACGACGGCTCGCGCAATCTCTGGTGGGTATCGCTACTCACCTATGGTGAAGGCTGGCACAACAACCATCACGCCTTTCCCCAATCGGCCCAGTCAGGCTGGCGCTGGTGGGAGATCGACAGTACCTGGTGGATGATTCAGCTGCTCCAGCGGCTGGGGCTGGCAACTAAGGTCAACTCCCTGCGCAGCGTTGGAGCCGACCGTTCTCGATAGCAATCCCAGTAGCCTGATTTGGATCTAAGCATCTAGCCGCGCTGCTTTTCAGCCTCAACCTCAGCCTGGAGGGCTGCCAGCTCTTCAGGCGTCATTTCATCTAGTCGCTTTTGCAATACCGCGTCTTCGTAGTCCTTGAGCTGCTGGTTATAGGTCATGTTTTTGGTGAGGGCACGCACCACATAGGTCGCCACCCAGATTAGCAGACCCAGCACCAGCAGCACCTGGCTCCAAATTCCAGCGTTAATGCCGTCCAGTCCCAGCCGTTGTAGCAGCAGATAGAGGCCGCCTCCAATCGCGAAGACGGCAATACCAACGTAAATCACGTCAATCCGGCGCATAGAATTCTGAGGTGGCTTAACCCAACTGACGCGGCTCGGGGCGAAGATTCACAAACGGACTGAGAATCAGCAGCCCTGGAAACAGCAAGAACACAAAAAAGTAGGCGATCAGCCGTTCAACTGAACCAGCCGTATACCAGCGGCTTTTGAAGTAGAGCAGCAGCAGGGCGGGGAGAACGACCAGGTAGGTGCCGCCTAGCACCAGATACAGCAGCGGAACAATCGGCAATGTCATAAGGAATGCTTGAATCTCGACAAACGTCCTAGAGCTGCTTTCATCTTACCGTCATCTGCTCGCCTTCCCAACCGGGTCCAGTCTGATCATCTCGCTGGGAAATTCAATCCTGGTCCTAGAGAAATGCAAAGAAAAGCAACGGAATCGGCCTGGTTCAGGACAGACGACACAAGATATATAAGTATGATCCACTCTTCGCTAGCCACCGATTCCGACTCAGGCGATCGTGCTGACTCGTGGCATGACCGGGTACAGATCGGGCTGGCAATTGCCGATGAGATGGCGCTGAAGTCGCTGCTGCTCAACTGTACGCCGCCCCTGATTCAGGCTCATCGGTTAGGGGGAGTGCGTTCTGCCATTGGCGTCCCGGTGGCCGCAGCCCTGACCGTAGCCGCCACGCTTGAATTTGAAGAACTCCACTGCGTCCTGGCTGTCCCCGAAGAGCTGGAACAACACATCGCCGACTACAGCCGCCTGAAAGGCAACCAGCGGGGCTACCTGGATCTGATTCGCTGCGAAGCCGATACCAAAACCCTGGGCCAGTTTCTGCCTCTGGCCAGCGCCATCGCCCTGCTGCATCAGGCGGGTTTCTCAGCTGAACAGGCACAGCATATTCTCAACCTGCCCCAAGACGGCTGGGATAAATCCTGGTGGTATCAGGCCGACGCCCAGGGTGAGTTCACAATTCCGTTTCTACGGCTGATCCGCACAAGACGTCACCCCGACGGCACGATCACGCTGCAATACAAAGACTTCTTCGCCCAACAGCAGCCCACCTGCTTCAAGAGCTGCACCCGCAAACTGCTGATTGAGATCCTGTCGCCGGTCCACGAGTTCGCTGAGGTGATTGCCAGCATCAACCGGGCGCGTCAGCAGTCAGGCTGGTCGGAGGCGCTGCTGATCTGCGACCAAATTTCGGACCTGGAGGCGCGGGCCTTTATCAGCCAAAATATCAGCCTCCATGCCTCCCACGAGATCGCCCTGCCCGTCTGGGCCAACTGTGTCACCTGTTCCACCGCATCCTGTCCGCTCCAGGGCAAGCCAGACTCACCTGTTCTGCTCTGTCGCCAGTTCTGCCTCAGCGCTGGCTAAATGCCCTGGCTAGAGAGTGTCAAATGGCTGGCCAAACGTTTACCATAGTAAGGTTGTGAAATTTTTAACTAACCATGGCAGTTCCTAAGAAGAAAACCTCCAATTCGAAGCGCAATATGCGGAAGGCGACTTGGAAGCGGAAGGCTTCTCTGGCCGCCCAAAAAGCGCTTTCTCTGGGCAAATCGGTTCTCACCAACCGTTCTAAGAGCTTTGTCTATCCCCAGGCTGAAACCGACGAAGACGAAGAGTAAGACC
>JBJTUI010000412.1:0-3475 GCA_046080625.1 Elainella sp.
TGCTGGGTTTGACCGTTTTGGTTTACGGCCAGATTATAAAAACCCAATTTTCCTTGGCAAGAGATTGAAAATTCAGAACGAGAAATCGCGGTTTCAGCATTATTCTCTGGCCTGGATTTAACACCTTGACAGGGCTGGGGCGCAGCCCCCAAACCCCCACCATCCTACAAATATTTGCACCTACCTACTTACTGTGTCGATACTGTCAGTTGGCTAAATCAGCAGCCAAATCAGCAGCCAAATCAGCAATTTCCCGTTCCTGGCTCCTGGAGCTTCTGCGCTCCTGCCGGACTATTTCTTCTGATTCATCGCCGAAACACCGCTCAGCAGCATGGTGAGCCCACCCAACAAAATCACGGCAGCCACATCGCCCGCCAACCAATCCATCCAAGCAGCAGTTTCCATAGGAGTACCTCAGTCCCAATCATCACGGTTAGGCTCACTATAGAACAAATCGGATGGTTTGGTTTTCTGCTCTAGCTTGGGCTCAGGCTCATTCAGACTCAAGTAAATTCAGGCTCAAGTATTATAGTTTGCCTGCATCAGCGAGAGCAGCTGCTCGGTTGACCGCACCGACCGCACCCTGAGCCGCAGCCAAACAATTCGGGACCACCAGAGCCAGTAGAAGACCAGCGACAGAGGAAAAGTCGGCAGCTTCACAAGGTTCGCCCCCAACCGCAGCAGGGCTTTCCAGCGGCCCTGCAAAAGATGCTGTACGCCCAGATGAATCATCATTAACGTGAAGCAGTAGCGCCAATATTCCTTACCGGCCTGAATCGCAGCCTGAGCTCGCGGATGGTTAGCCAGATAGACTTTTTGGGCCTCTATCACCTTCAGAGCATCGTCCCGAATGCGCAGCGCTTGCAGGGAGTTATTCTCGCTGTGCTGCCGGTAGGCCACGATCACGGTACCGTGGAAATGAATTGGCGTCTGTCTTGCCACCTTCAGATAAACGTCGTAGTCGTCCGCCATGCCGAAATCTGGGTTGAAGCCGCCCACCTGCTCCAAAATCTGACGGCGAAACAGAATCACCGAAGGCGGATAAATGGCCGCCCCTTTGCCTTCCACAAGCGCCTCATAGGTACAGGTCGGAGCGCCCTGGGTCGCCCGTTCCAGCGAGGAATAGATCAGTGGAGCGCCTTTAGCATTGATCAAATAGCACTGGCCAAACACAAAGCCGCAGTTGGGATGCTGTCGCAGGGCTTGCAGCCCCACATCGAGCGCTTGGGGTAACAGCCGATCGTCCTGATCCAGGAAAACTAAGCAGCTGCCGCGACTTTGACAAATTCCCTGATTGCGGGCCGCTGCCACCCCCTGATTGTCCTGGTAAATGTACTTGACTCGCGCATCCTTAAGATAGGGCTTCACAACCGCAGCCGCATCGTCGGGTGAGCCATCATCCACCACAATAAGTTCAAAATGCCGGTAGCTCTGGGCTAAAACGCTCTCAATTGCTTCGCCAATCCAGCGTTCTCCCCTGTAGCAGGGAAGAATGACAGAAATTAGCGGATCGGGCTCTAACTCAAACACCGCAGCTGCCATAGTATGCTCCTAAATCAACCGGAACAACCGCTGCTCTCTAGCCGTTGTTCTGCACTGAGTCGCGATCAACACCCTGAGAATACCATTCTTCACCCGGGGATACTATTCTTAATATTGAGGAATTCTATAGGTCAAACTCTTGGTAAGACCAGGTGGTTAGGCCAGAACCGGGTGATAGTACCAGAACCGCAGAAGTCGCGACTCGCAGCTTGTCATCCGCCCCAGTCTGTACCCATGATGAAGCCGTTGCCAGTCTGCAAATGTAGTGATGACTACTGTTTGTCGGCTTCAGCCCCCAGTTGGTTGAGGCGGGCGTGGTTCTGCTGAGTCCTCAAGGTTTCTGATTTAGAACGACAAGCCCTAGAGTTTCAGCAGCCGATCCAGCTTGGGCGATAGGAAAATCCGCAGGCTCAGTTTCAGCAGCCAGCGCACCCAGAAGCGATTCTCGATTGAGTTGATCATCAGCTGTCCGCGATCCATTAGCTGGGATTTGACCGCATAGCGTTTCTGGCGCGACACCTGTGTCAGATCCACCTGCCCCAGATCGGCTGGCATGGACGGCAGATTTTGGCCCGCCACAAAGTTGGTCAGATAAAGCTGGCCCTCACCGCTGCCCTGTTTTTGTAAAGCCTGAAGCCGCTGTAGAAACAGGGTTGCCTTGCGCCGACCCACGTTGTAGTCAAAATCGCGAAAGGACTGGTCCAGAAATCCGCCAAAGGCAAACAGCTGTTCGCCTGCTAGCTCCACATCCCCCGAGGTGATCGCATAGACCGTCATCACGTCTTTGCTGCCCAAATTTTGTACTTTCTCCAATGCCTGCACCAGCTTCAGCCAGCTCTCGGCCACGGCCTGGCCCTGATTGCCGCTCGGACTGCTAGCTTTATTGACACCGTAAACCAGCCGGTCATATTCTTCCGTGAACTGCTGCCGCAGCCGCTCCCGATCCTGCATGATCTGCTGTCGTTGCTCCTCGGCTGTCCCCTGGCTGTAGAGTACTTCCAGCAGGCTGTCGGCCACGCTGCTAAGGGCCGACTTCAGCTGGGGTGATTTCAGCAGAACGTCGCTCAGCTCTTTGGCCTGCTGCTCAAATTGGCGAATCGCCTGGTTGATTCTGCTGGTAGCAATCCAGTTTTGGAAGCGAGCCTGGGTAAAAATTGCTCCTGCCAGGGCTGCGCCTGTGTTCAGATAGGTGGCGTTGTAGGTGCTGTCGGCAGCGTTGATCTGGAGATTGGCGGCTGAGCGTTTGGCCCCCGGCGCGACATAGAGGTAGAAGCGGTTGTCGTGCTCCAGGTGGTATTTGTCAACCTGGTCAACCAGATCCTTGGCAAGTCCCAGCGGCTCATTCTCAAACACACCGCCGTCCGTATAGGCAAACGGATAGGTTCGATCCGGCGACAGCACCGAGCGCTCATAGCTGGCGTCTTTGCCCTGCCGCTCGATTTGCAGCAGCCGAAACGCGAACGGAAATGCTCCCGAAGATCGCGATACTTTCTCTAGCGTCTGCCAGAGGTCTGGGCTATCGTCGGCAGCTCCGTCTCTGATCTCGCAGGTAAAGTGATCTTTGTGGCGCGTGTAGGTAAACATGTTGCGGGAGCGATTGCCCAGATTCATCACATCCGGAAAATCGATCACCTCCACGGCGTAGTCCACCCCATTCAGGTTAGACATGGCCATGCCCAAACGGATGCTGGCTGCGGCGGCTAAATGGCGCTGGCGGGGTGTGGGCTGGCCCGACGCATAGCGCTGTAACACGTAGCGGTAGCCGATGTCGGCAATTCGGTTAGATGACAGAATCGAAAAGTTGGGATTTTCCTCGCTCCCCAGCTTTAGCAGCCCCTCAATGTCCACATCTTCAACCCAGGGGCCGTAAAGCGCGTTGCCATAGGGCTGCCGCAGGGCTTCGGCCTCAAACATCAGCTTCTGGGCCAGGATA
>JBJTUI010000413.1:0-4015 GCA_046080625.1 Elainella sp.
GGTCACGGTTTTGGGATCGCTACCGTCGTTTCAGGGTAACCTGGCCTCCCAGGCTGCCGATCTGCCCCTAGACAACCCCGACTTCTATGGGGCAATCGAGCTGCGGTAGCCGGATGCCAGCCGCTGGGTTTGCGATAATAACAGCATCACCCGAAGATCATCTGTTAACACTGCCCTGTATTTATCGCCCTGCATTCATTGCCCTGTATTCATCGCCCCGTATCTACCGCCCTGTATTCATCGCCCTATATTCACTACCATGTATCCACCGCCTCCCTGGACGCTGAAAGGCCATTCCCTGCAATCGCTGCATCTGCTGGATATAGAACAGGTGCGGGCATCGGTTCCGGCAGAACTGCAAATTCTATCGCCCTGGCCCGGAAAAACCCTGGGCGGCCTTTTTGTGGCTGCCTACCAGCAGGGGTCTACCCTGGTCTACAGCGAACTGATCGGGGTGAGCGCGCTGGTCTATGCCCAGGGCAAGCTGGGAGCCTGGATTTCCCATATTTACGTCGATAATCCCGACTCGGTGGCAGGCGGTCGCGAAATCTGGGGGCTGCCCAAACAGCTGGCCCAATTTACCTGGAACGCTGATCGAACCGCTGTGCAGGTGAGCCAGGATGGGCAACGGCTCTGTTCGCTCACCCGCCAAAACAGTCTGCTGGGCCTGCCGCTGGTTTTGATTGCGCCGGTCCTGACCAAGATCGACGAGCGAATTGCTCTGTTTACGGGACAGGTCAGGGCCAAACTGCATCTAACAGATCTGAATCTGGAAATCCCGCCCGAAAGTCCTTTAACACCCTTACAGCTAAATCGACCGCTGCTGAGCTTCTACGCCGATCCGCTGACGCTGGTGGCCAACCCGCCCGGTTCTGCCTGACCCGATCCTGCTTACAGCAGATCAACTCAGACAAAGGCAGCCTTCTGGTCCCAGCCGCCTGAAAACACAAAGCTACTCAGGGGTTTACGGGTGCGCGGCGTCCGCTCCCGCTCTTGCAGCCGCTCTGACAGGACAGCGGGGTCGCCCAAATAGCCGAGAGCGATGGCATCAACCGGTTCGTAGCCAGCCGGAATCCCGTATAGCTCTCTGGCCTTAGCGGCGTCAAACCCGGCCATTTGGTGAATCGACAGCCCCAAAGCCGTGGCCTGAATGGCCAGATTGGCCTCTGCTGCGCCAACATCGTGAAACGCATGGGGATTATCGGTCTGGTTGCGTTCAAACTTCAGCTTAGCCACAGCCAGCATCAGCACAGGAGCCTGTTTGGCCCATTCCTGGTTGCCTTCGGCCAAGCAGCTCAACATTTGCTCGAACTCGGCAGGCTGCTCCTGGGGCGCGACAATAAAGCTCCAGGGCTGTTCGTTATAGGAAGAGGCGGCCCAGCGGGCGGCTTCCAGGACCTAGCAAAGTTTCTCGGACTCGACCGGAC
This sequence comes from Elainella sp., assembly GCA_046080625.1. Lineage (GTDB taxonomy): Bacteria > Cyanobacteriota > Cyanobacteriia > Elainellales > Elainellaceae > Elainella. The sequence goes on from JBJTUI010000413.1 coordinate 1,428, forward strand.
GGCCAGAAAACGCCAGCGGGCTCCAGCGCTGCTGTAGGACTGGTTCAATTGGATATTGGGTATCCGACTGTTTGGCGGCGGCCAGATTTGCTTCAACGGTGTCGTAAACCATAAATGGCTGAATCCCAGGGATGTATAGCGATACGCCACTAGCTTAGGACCGGAGGGGATTTGGAGACTCCACCTCCAGACAGGGTTTCATCCCTACACCTCGTTCTGACCCACATAACCACAGATGTATAGATGAATTGAGTCGATAATGGTCCTGGTATCAATCAGGCGCGCAGCCGGGATTGTCAAAGCTAGCTGCTGTTCTGGCCAGAGGCAGCAATTAGCCCTGCTCGCTGAGTTTGCTCAGCATGAAGGCAATCAGAAAGCCAAAAACGGAGATCAGGCCAGCAAAGTTGTGAGCCTGTTCAAAGGCTTCGGGGATCATGGTGTCGTCAACATGGCCAGAATTGCCCCAGCCGCGACAGCCGTGGTGGCAGCAATGATCTCCGTTGAGAAATGGCTGCTACACCTTCTCCATGACAATGCGGTGTAGATCTGCCTGTTTCTTCTGGAAAAACACCCAGGAGGTGGCGAAGAAAGTCATGTAGCGATTGTAGGTCTGTACATCAACTATTTCCAGCGCCTTCTCCTGGTTTTCTACCAGCCGGTCATACCAGGCCCGCAGCGTCGGTTTATAGTCGTGGATGGAGTCGTGGGTGATTTTAAACCCAACGCTCTCGGCGACCTCAAGATGATAGCTGTGGGGAGAGAGAATAGAACCTGGAAAGAAGATCTGGCCCAACAGCACCTCTGAAGGGTTTGGGTCGCATTCGTAGGAAAAAAACTGGTGTACTGCAATGCCGTTTGGCGTCAGGGCATCGTAGACTTTTTGATAGACTGACTTCAGCTCCTGGGGTCTGATATGTTCAAAGGAGCCAATTGAGTAGATGCGGTCGTAGGGTGCGCCCTCAAACGGATCGGTGATGAAGTTGGTCAGGGAGGCGCTGAACCCCAGGCTTTGGTTGTAGGCTAGCTGCTCCTTGGAGAGCGTATATCCAGACAGCTCACCCCTATGTCCAGAATCGCGCAAGAACTTCAGCATTGCCCCCCAGCCGCAGCCCAGATCCAAAATCTTTTCGTCGCCGCTCAACCTCATCAGACCCCGCAGATAGATAGCTTTGTTCTCCTGGGCCTGTTCTATCGTTTCTGCCTCGTTGTAATACTCGGCGCAGGTGTAGAACTTATATTTCCTATCGAGGAAAAGATCGTAGAAGTCATTTGAGACATCGTAGTGGGCTTCAATTCCATCAGCATGGCTATTCTGCCACATTGACTCTAGATAGGCTTTCTGGGTGGCCTTGGAAGGATGGGCCTTGATTAAAAAGTCGAGCAGGGGAGAGGTCGGCGTTGTCCAAAACTGCCAGTTTTCTATCGAATCTAGGGGCGCAGGATAGTTGATTCGAGCCTTTGCAATCGCATGTAGAATACCGTAGTTAGCGAAGTCAGACGTGAACCGAGCGATCTCCTTGAGCATATTCATGACATTAACTCTATATGTAATCTAAACTACCAGCATTAACAGGGAACTGTGACGAACTGAACCATAGCCTCCAGCTGTAGTCTGATAGGGCAGCGTTGCAATAGGGCAATGTTATGACATGACGAATTGCACAACCGACTTTGGCTAAAGAGGGAGTTTAGGTAGAGCTGTTTTTACACAGCGGCCATCCTCTCACACCCGACGCTCCAGCCGTGACCTATTGCTATTGCTTTGAAAAAGCTGTAATGTTAGAACAACTCGCAGGGCGTACCGATATCGCAGGCCTAATCCGCAGAGCACTCCTGAGACTTGTAATATACATTACGCGAAAGCAATTTTTAAAGCTTTATGCAAACTTCTACATATATTAATATATTTGCTGTTTAAGTCAAGCAGGTATGAATTCTAACGTTATGCGCTTGGCCCAAGGTGGGGCCTGGGACGAACCTGGAACCCCCTATACTCCGCTTGCCCCCTTATTAGTGCAGCAAAGGAGTCTTGTAGAAATAACTTGAGCAGGCAAGGCGCTTAAGCCCATTGTCACAGCCAGCAGACGATCCAAAGTGATCAACTTATTCGTACAAGCTGCCTTAGAGCAGGGTCAGTTGATTTATGCCTCCGATTTAATCGTATCAAGGGTAAATTCCCCGCCCCTTGGGGCGTAAGTGCAGTCTCGTATGGTTCGCGGCTGTCCATACCCCGCTGCTTGCGGCGGGGTTCTTGATTTGATCCATTTGGCCGACTCGATCGCTATCTTCGCCGGATGACAGCTCAGGCTGCTGGAATCACCAGTGCGGTGCGGGTGCAGGTGCGGCTGATGTTTGAGACGCCCACCGCTGACCAACAGACCCAGGGCAGCGACTATCAGGCGATTTGCTGGCTGGTCGAACAACAGCACCTCACTTCTCAACAGGCTGCGGCACTGGTCTGTTAAGGAGTGATATGTAAAATGGTTGCATCGAGTGGATTAGAGCCGATGCACTGCCCAAAATGTGAAAGTCAGCAAGTCGTCAAAAACGGTAAGGTCATCCTACAGGACAGCGGTGTTGTGCAGAAA
>JBJTUI010000414.1:0-6156 GCA_046080625.1 Elainella sp.
TGATGTCAAACGGATTTTTCAGCGCTTAACCCTCGATCTGCGGGGCTATGAACGCTTTGGTTCAACCTGAAGCGGTTCATCTCCTGGAAATGACTAAATTCCATATCTAGTGGCAACCACGGCAATTCTGGAAGAACCAAAACTGGAGAGAGTAGGGCAGGATTAGCGTTTGAAATTCTGCATTCCCGATTTGGACTCACGACTGCTAGCCCCCGTGAAAGCTTTATGCTTCAAGTCGTCAGAGCAAATCAGGTCAGTTTTCAGGCGAGTCTTATCCATCTCATATTTCGATTGATCCTATTCGTTCGATAGCGATTGTTCCTCAACGCTCAGGTTAAATATCTGAATTGATTTCAGAGCTGACCTCAGAATTGACCCCGGTGATTGTGTGCTGTTCAATCTGAATTTATTTCAATGCGGAACTAATTACCCGCGATCAACCGTCCAGATCGGATATCACTCAATGAGTCCTTAATGAGTCGATAGAGCGAACGAGTTATGACCAGGATTGAGCAAAATGTGGGTGTAAGCCCCTCGACCTAAAATTCAGCTCAAAGTAGCTTAGATCAGGTTCTTGAAATTGATTTTGTTTGAGTTTGAGATCACCCAATCCCTTAACCCCAGTTGGTTAATCAAGTATTAGCCAGCTCATTTAGTCTGCCCTGAATGCGCCTTGAACCTGTTTTGGCGCGGGCTTCAAACTCACAGATTTCGATGATCGACGTTGTTCCCAAGGTGTAAAACATGGCAATTATTACTGTCACATCTACCGCCGACAGCGGTGCAGGATCGCTGCGCAACGCAATTGCTCAGGCGCGTTCCGGCGATACGATTCAGTTTGCCCCGGCCCTGGCCGGTAGAACCATCGGCCTGAATAGCCGGATTGAAATTCCACCCGGAAAAAACCTCACCCTGGATGGCTCCGGTGCGGCCAATCTAACCATTAGCGGCAACAACCGCTCCCAAATTCTGTTTGTCAACTCCAACGTTGATTTCAATACTAGCGTCACCCTTAAAAACCTCAGCTTTACCAACGCCTATACCGCCGAGCAGGGCGGCGCAATTCTGGCCGAGAACAAGGCCAGCCTCACCCTGGATAGCGTCAAATTTACCGACAACGTCGCCGACAAGGGGGGCGGGGCCGTATTCGCCAAGTGGGACACCAACCTGACCGTGCTGAACAGCCAGTTCGCGGGCAACCGGGCCACGGCGGGCAACGACGAGCGGGGTGCGGGTGCGATTGCCTTCGTCAGCCCCGGCCAGTTTGTGATCCGCAACAGCAGCTTCACCAACAACCAGGGCATCAACGGCGGCGCGGTCAACAGCCTCAACGGCAAGCTGACGATTGAAAACTCCCGGTTCGTCAACAACAGCACCACGGCGGCTCGCTTTGACAGCGGCAAACCCAACCCCGACCTGCGCGGCTATGGCGGGGCGCTCTATACCGATCGGGCCAGCGCCACCAGCGAGGCCAGTGGGGCAATTCGGATCGTCAACAGCCTGTTTCAGGGCAACCGGGGTCTGGCCGAAGGCGGTGGTGCCTACCTGTTTACCGGCACCCAGGACAGCGTCACGATTGAGGGCAGCAGCTTCCAGGACAACCAGGTGGCGGCTCTGGCGGGCGGCAATGCGGGCAACGGCGGCGGGCTGGTCGTGCTCAGCAACGGCGACAATCGCGGCCTCACCCTCAACCGCACCAGCTTTGTCAACAACAGTGCTACCAATCAGGGCGGTGGCCTCTGGATGATGGATGCCCCCAGCACCATCACCAACAGCACCTTTTCCGGCAACCGGGCTCTGGTCAGCGAAACCCCAGCCGCCAACGACTTCAACCGCAACGGCGGAGCCATGGCCCTCTATGGCGCGCCCGTCAACCTCACCAACAGCACGATCGCTAACAACAGGGCAGGCTGGGTTGGGGGCGGGATCACGGCAGCCCCGGATGCACCCGTCACGGCCAAAAACAGCCTGTTTGTCAACAACAGCGCCCTGAACGGCGGCAACCCCTGGAATATCCAGCAGCACGTCAGCCGCACTCTGATCGAAGGCGGCGGCAATATCCAGTTCCCGATTGCCAACGAGGATAAAGTGACGGCCAACAGTCGCGTGGTCGATCCCAGGCTGGGGCCATTGCAAGACAACGGCGGCGGGCTGCTCACCCATGCCCTGCTGTCCGGCAGTCCGGCGATCAACGCGGGCGTCAGCGGTGCCCCAGCCACGGACGGGCGCGGCTTCAACCGAGACGGCCAGCCAGACGTGGGAGCCTTCGAGTTCGGCGCTAGCGGCTCTGGGGGCTCGGGTGGTGGATCGGGCGGGGGCTCTGGAGGCGGATCAGGCGGGGGCTCGGGCGGGGGCTCGGGCAATACCCTCAACGGCACCGCCGGAAAAGACAACCTGATCGGCACGGCGGCCAACGACACCATCCTGGCTGGGGCAGGCGACGATTTTCTCACGGGCAACGGCGGAGCCGACCAGCTCACAACCGGGACCGGGGCCGACCGCATCCGCTACCGGGGTGCAACCCAGCTCGCCGCCTTCGCCGGATCGCGCCTCAACAACCTGGACCGGATCACCGACTTCAACGTCGCCCAAGGCGACCGCATCCAGCTCGACTACGACAACAACCTCAGCACCAGCCAGCGCCCTCGCGGCCTATTCAACGCGGGCACCGTTACGGGCAGCGATCTGGCCAGCGCCACCCAGGCCGCCTTTGCCGACAAAAACCGCCAGCAGAGCGGTAGCCAAGACCTGCGAGCCAACGAAGCCGTCCTGTTCCAGTGGCAGCAGGGCACCTACCTCGCAGTCAACGACGGCCTCCGCCCCTTCGCCGCCGACCGCGACCTGCTGATCAACATGACCGGCCTGACGCGACCGACTAATGGGGGAGTTTTGTCTGTTGGGAGCTATTTTGTCTAGCCGGTGAGGAGGTGGGGAGGATGGGGAGGATGGGGAGGTATTCCAGGACTTTACTTCTCATCTCTATGTCTTCTGAACAGGCTACGCCAACCTCTCCTCCCCTGTTTAACTGAGCGCTCACGTCAAAGCCCACTCCCCATCTCCCCCATCTCCCCCATCTCCCCCATCTCCCCCACCCCCCTGTTGCCGACCCTGAGCTGAGCCAAACCACCAAACACAAAAGGGTTACCCATGGCGATCATCACAGTCACGACAACAGCGGACAGCGGCCCCGGTTCTTTGCGGGCGGCGGTAGAAGCGGCCCCACCGGGTGCGATCATTCAATTTGCGCCCAGTTTGGCCAACCAGACTATCGTCACCCAGTCCCAGATTCAGCTCGACAAGTCGCTGGTGCTGGATGGGGCGACGGCACCGGGTCTGACCATCAGCCACGGGGGCTCCCGGCCCGACCGGATCTTTAACCTGCCGAATCAGGGCGTCAGCGTCACGGTCAAGAATCTGACTCTGGCCAACGGCAATCTGCCGACCGATGTGGGTGGGGCGATCCATACCACGACGGATGTCAGCCTCACCCTGGAAAACTGCCTGTTCAAGAACACGGTGTCGCGGGGCGGGGCGGTGTTTGTCCGGGACCGCAGCAGCCTGACGGTGACTAATTGCCGCTTTGACAACAATAACGGCACGGCGGGCGACCGGATCGAGATCTCCAGCGGTGCGATTGGCACCCTGCGCAAATGCAATATCGTGATTCGGGACAGCCAGTTCACGAACAACAAAGGCATCAACGGCGGGGCGATCTTCTCGGTCTTTAGTAACCTGACGGTTGAAAATTCGCTGTTTCGTGGCAACGACTCGACGACAGGTAGCCCCATTTCTAACCCGAACGACGGAGCCAACTTTGGCCGGGGCGGCGCGATCTACATCGACGGAGCCAGCATTCCCAACGATCCCCGGTTTGTGCCTGCAGACCTGCTGCCTGGCGATCCGACCGGCGGCAAAATCATCGTCCGCAACAGCATCGTGGATGGCAACCGGGCGGCAGGCGAGGGCGGCGGCCTCTATCTGTTTGGCTATCCCCAGGATCAGGTGATTGTCGAGAACACGACGATTAGCAACAACGTGGTCATTGCCGATGTGGAAGGTACGGGCCGGGGCGGCGGCTTGCGGGCTGGCCCTACCCAGCTCACGGTCAGCGACACAACCTTTGCCAACAACTCGGCGGCGGTGCAGGGCGGCGGACTCTGGTATACGGGCGAGTCGCCGGTGACGGTCAGCAACACCACGTTCTCGGGAAATCGGGCTCTGGGCAACCAGGGCGGCGCAATCTACAGCGCCCAGTGGGCCTTGTCTACCGACATTGTCAACAGCACCTTTGTTAGCAACAGCGCGGGGCTGGAAGGCGGCGCGATTTTCCAGTCTAACAAGCCGATCACGGTGAAGAATTCGCTGTTCCATAACAACTCGGCCCGACGCGGCAATACTCGTAACGTGAATCGCCAGCTGGAGGAAGGCGGCGGCAATTTCCAGTCGCCCGGCAGCCCTGGAGATCTAAAAGTTACTGCCAACACCCGGATCGCTAACCTCAACCTGGGTCCCCTGCGCAACAACGGCGGCGATCTGCTCACCCATGCCCTGCTACCCAACAGTCCGGCGATCAATGCGGGGGGCAGCGGAGCCCCGGCCACCGATGGTCGCGGCTTTCGACGGGATGCCCGGCCCGATTCTGGGGCGTTCGAGTTTGGCGGCACGGCGGCCCCTCCGCCTCCGCCTGCTCCAATTCCGCCAATTACCGGCACGGGTGCGGGGGATAACCTGGTCGGCACCTCCGGCAACGACCAGATTCTGGCCAGCTTTGGCGACGATCTGATCACGGGCGGGCTGGGGGCCGACAGGATGTCAGGCGAAGAGGGGGCCGACCGGTTCCTCTATCGGGGTGCTTCCCAGCAGGGGGCGTTTGCCCAATCGCGCCTGAATGCTCCAGACCAGATCACCGATTTCGACGCCAGCGCGGGCGACCGCATCCAGCTCGACTACGACAACAACCTGGCAACTGCTAACTTACCTAGGGGACTGTTTAACGCGGGTTCGGTGCGCGGTGTCAACTTGCTGAATGCCGTCAAGTCGGCCTACGCGGACAAAACGCCGCAGAATCGCGGACGTCAAACCCTCAGAGCGAACGAGGCGGTGCTGCTAGAATGGAAGGGTAGCGTATATCTGGCGGTGAACGATAATCAGGCAGGCTACAATACCAGTCGCGATATGCTGATTAATATGACCGGCATGGCATTTGTGAATCAGCGCCGAGACGGAGCGGTAACGGTAACGGATCTGTTCATCTAGCCGCTCATCTAGCCGCTCATCTAGCCACAGAAACTGGCGACGGGAGTGTCAGTCCTGTTCGGGTGGGGTTAGAAAGGCACCTCGCTCCGCAGCTGCATCGACTCCTGACGGTGGGGGTGGATGAACTCTAGAGCTTTGGCGTGCAGGTGCAGGCGGGCGGCGGACGAGCCAGCTCCATAGAGCCGGTCGCCCCAGATCGGCGCGTTCAGCCCCTGGGGATGGGCACAGTGGACCCGCAGCTGGTGGGTGCGTCCGGTGAGGGGCGTTAACTCCAGTCGGGTCAGGCTTTGGCCCAGATCCTCCAGCTGTCGAAACTCGGTCTGGCTGGGTTTGCCCCGCTGCCAGTCTACTTTCTGGTAGGGGCGGTCGGCGGGGTCGGCCCAGAGGGGCAGATCAATTAGGCCCTGTACGGCTGTGACCTCTGCCGACAGCAGAGCCTCATAGCGCTTGTTGACCTGTCGCTGCTGAAATTGCTGGCTGAGCAATCGCTGGGTCTGACGGTCGCGGGCCAGCAGCAGCAGCCCGGAAGTGTCCTGATCTAAGCGATGCACTGGCCAGACGGGCCCCAGCGCGTTCAGGCGGGTCACGGCGCTATCCTGACCCAGGACCGACCGGCCCGGCACCGACAGCAATCCGGCAGGTTTGTCGATTGCCAGCAGCCAGTCGTCCTCATACAGAATCGGCAGATCGGGTGGGGCCAAACCCGAGAGCAAAAAGCCCAGCAGCGGCTGACAACGCTCCTCGCAGGCGGCGTAGAACTCGCCCACTATTCGGCCCGGTTCTGGACGGCCCCACCAGAATTCGGCCAGCGTCAGGGGCTTCCAGCCGTTGAGGGCGGCCCAGTGCAGCAGTTTGGGGGCACAGCAGTCGCCCGTCCCGGTGGGCAGACCGCTCCGTCCC
>JBJTUI010000415.1:0-15150 GCA_046080625.1 Elainella sp.
CCGGTACGGGTCCAGTCGGGCTAGCCAAAGGTCGCGAGAACACAATTTCTGCGATCGGCATATTGCTGGGCCAGGTAACCAGATGGCCCAAGCTGTTGGGCTGACTGATCTCAGCCGCAGGGGGCTGGCTGACCTGACTGCCATTGGGACTGCTGCCATTGGGACTGCTATTGGAGCTGCTGCCAGTTTGACGGCTGCTGCCAGTTTGACGGCGGTGCCAGTTGGAGCCCTCAGCAGTTCGCTCGGGCGGAGCCGGGTCGGAGCGGTAGTAGGACTGGCGGCCATTAGCCGTTGAGGGGTCTAACTGCTCCAGCAGGGCCAAGACATGCTTCACTGACTGGGGCCGATCGGCAGGAGACTTGGCCAGACAGGCCATCACCAGTTTCTCAAGATCGGCGGGCACCTGCACAGACGGATTCACTGAGGCCAGCGAGCGGGGTTCCTGAAAATGGTGGGCCTTATACCAGCCGCCAAACGAGTGGGTATCGGCATGCAGCGGCATTTTGCCCGTCAGCATCTGGAACATCATCACCCCGAGGCTGTAGATATCAGAACGGGCGTCTAGCTCCCGACCTTCCATTTGCTCGGGCGACGAGTAGGCCAGAGTGCCCATAAAACACTGGGTCTGGCTGCTCTCGACCTCCAAAACCTTGGCAATTCCAAAGTCGAGAATCTTGATCAGCTCGCCCAGGCTGTGGTTGCGGCTGACCAGAATGTTGCTGGGCTTGATGTCGCGATGCACAATCGGGCAGTTTCTGCCATCCACCAAAATGCCCTGGTGGGCGCACTGGAGCCCCAGGCAGATCTGCCGGGTCAGATTGAGGAACCGAGGCATGGCCATGGGCTGGTGGTTGATGGCCTCACTCAGGCTGTCTCCCTCCAGATATTCCATCACATAGAACGGAATGCCTTCGTCGTCGATGCCATAGTCCGTAACCCGGACAATGTGGATACTGCGCTGTCCCAACTGGGCACAGGTTTTGGCCTCTCGCTCAAACCGGTCGCGCATCTTCTGGTTGAGTAGCGTCTGGGAGAGAAACTTGACCGCAACCGGCACTCCGCCCAGAGCAACGTCTTCTGCTGCATAGACATGGCCCATCGCCCCCTGCCCCACCGAATGTTGCAGCCGGTAGCGGTTTTGTAGCAATCGGCCTGCGTAGATCTCTACCATAGGGTTGCTCCCCGCTGACTAGAAGCGAATAGGCCACTCGCAGCCGCGCTTTGACGCGATCGCGGCAGATTTAGAATTGCGAGGTCGGCAGAAATCATGGGTCTTGCGGTCTAGTAGGGCTAGGCAAAAGGTGCGGAGAGCTTGAATCAGCCTGGATAAACTGGATAAGTTAAGGTGGCGTTAAGATTCAGAATCATAATTCCTAAAGAATCATATTCTAAGGTGTGGCTTGCTCCAGTGGGTTAAACCGACAGGTCAAAACAGACAGCTGAAATTTTGCCTGACTAGAGTAAATTCGACTAGAGCAGCCTGAACCGAAACGCTTGAAACATCAGGTTTAACCCCTTAATGATTCAGCGAGTCATTCAGCTAGGCAACAGCTCAACAGACCGCTAGACAGGGAAACGCCCTGAAGCAATCGAACTTTCAAGCTTTTACACCGACTCAACAAGGCTGACTCAACAAGGCTGGCTCAACAGCCAGTTTGGGGCTGGCGCAAGCTAGATAAAACTGTGTGGGTAGAATGCAAACTGTCCTGATCTTAAGTGTCTCTATGAATGTTCCTAATGGACTTCTACACAGCCTCTAACGCACTTTACGGCTGATTTACCGTTCGGTTCGAAATTTATCAGCCGTTGTTACCCTGGACTTGTAATTCATTCTAGCGAGAATCCTGGTCTTGCCCGCTGAACGGTTCGTCACCGGATATCGCTGCGGCTTGAGAGTGCTTTAGCGGAGCCAGCGAAACTCCGGGACAGCAAAGGGATGCTGCCGTAATTTCCGGCGAATTTACTGTCATATTTAAAGAATGCCCGTTCGATTAGGAATCGACAACAGGCTCTAATAATTGAGAGCAAGTCTGGAAGAAAGTTGGCGTCCAAAGTTCTGCCTGGAGGAGAGTGTAATGGCAAGAGTTGCTTCGACCATGTTGGCCCTGGGAACCACTGCTCCCGATTTTCAGCTGTCCGAGGTGGGTTCGGGCAAGCTGGTGTCCCGGTTAGATTTTGCTGGTCAGCCGCTGCTGGTGATGTTTATCTGTCGCCACTGTCCATTTGTGATTCATGTACAGTCTGAGCTGGCAAAACTGGGTCAAGACTACCAGCATCAGCCGCTTGGAATGGTGGCCATCAGCGCCAACGATGTGGAACACTATCCCGACGACGCGCCGGATCGGCTGCGCGAAATGGTGCAGGAGCTGGGCCTGAGCTTTCCCCTCTGCTACGACGAAACCCAGGCGGTCGCCAAAGCTTACACCGCAGCCTGTACACCCGACTTTTTCCTGTTTGACGCCGACCACAAGCTGGTCTATCGCGGCCAGCTCGACGATAGCCGCCCCGGCAACGACAAGCCAGTCACAGGAGCTGATTTGCGGGCTGCTCTGGATGCGGTGTTGAGCGGTCGGCCCGTAGCAGCAGAACAGAAGCCCAGCATTGGCTGCAACATCAAATGGAAGCCCGGTCAGGCTCCCGACTATTTCGGGTGACATGACTCCGGGTGATATGACACCATCAACCGAGGCACTGGCCCTGCAAATCTACACCTCCCGGCAGTTTGTGGACTGGCTGGCAACAGAGCAGATCAGTCTGGCCCTGACCACCTACCAGTCCTCACGGCTGCTGCTGCTGGGAACTCACGCCGGACGAATTGCCGGGTTTGAGCGGGTGTTTGAACGGGCGATGGGGCTCTATGCCAGCACCGAGCGGCTCTACCTCAGCTCTAAATACCAGATCTGGCAAATCGATAACGTGCTGGAGCCCGACCAGCGCTATAACGGCTACGACAAACTCTACGTGCCGCGTATCAGTCATACCACGGGCGATCTGGATATTCACGATCTGGCGATCGACGCCTCGGGCCGGATACTGTTTGTCAGCACCCTGCTCAACTGTCTGGCCACGGTCAGCCAGCGGCACAGCTGTACGCCGCTCTGGAAGCCGCCGTTTATTTCGCAGCTCGTGAACGAGGACCGCTGTCATCTGAACGGTCTGGCCCTGGAGGATGGCTTTCCCCGCTATGTAACGGCCTGTAGCCGTGCGGACGTGATCGACGGTTGGCGCGACCAGCGGCGTTCTGGCGGCTGTGTGGTGGATCTTCGCAGCAATCAGATAATCTGTGCCGAACTTTCGATGCCCCATTCGCCGCGCTGCTACCAGGACCGCCTCTGGCTGCTCAACTCGGGCGAAGGCGAACTGGGCTGGATCGATCGGGCCAGCGGTCGGTTTGAACCCGTCACCTTCTGCCCCGGCTACCTGCGGGGATTGGCTTTCTGGCACAACTACGCGATTGTAGGGCTGTCTCGGCCTCGCCAAGAGGATCAGGCTTTCGCGGGGCTGGCCCTGGAGGAAAAGCTGGCGGCCAAACAGTCTGAGGCCTACTGCGGCGTGCTGGTGATCGATCTGACCAGCGGAACCGTGGCCCATTGGCTGCGGCTAGAAGGGGTCGTGACTGAACTGTATGACGTGCAGGTGCTACCCCAGGTGCAGCGACCCATGGCGCTGGGCTTTCAAACCGATGAAATCGCTCGCCTGCTAACCCTCGATCCGATGGCTGTCCCCTAGTTTTTGGGCGGAACCTGGAGCGAGCAAAAGACCTGCAGGCCACCTGCGAGTCTACACCGAGCCCACACCCATGAGCCCACACCCATGAGTCCAGATTTGCACCAAATTTGCACCATACTTGCACCATATCTGCATAAGTGAATTGGGCAGGACCGCTAGGTGATGAAGTCAGAACGGTGAAGTCAGAGTGATGAGATAAGAGCAACCGCTCAAGGTCAGAGTTAAGGTCAGGATTAAGGTAAGGGTTAGGGAAACAGGTGGTTAGGCCTGAAGGCTAGATCTGGAGGTTAAGCATGTGTTCAGCTGAGAAATATTGGCAGCATGTTCGACTCGGTGATGACGGGCGCTTGCAAACCCGAATCATTGCCTGGGCTCAAACCTTCTTTGCAACCCATCTGAGCGATCTGGAGGAGGCCCCTGATAACGTGATTCAGCGACGTTTGGTTGCCCTCTGTCGAGGTGAGGCTGCTGGGGCTACCGCTTTATTTGAGCCAGACACTCGCCCATCTCCGCCACCAGCGCTCACCCCATCTCAACTGGCGGCCTGCTGTCTGCGGTGTTTCGTCTCACACCAAATCCCCCTGGTCTGCGCCGACCTAGAGCATCAGTTTCGCAGCCAAACTGGCCTGACCAAGGCCGATCTCTATCCTTATGTCATGGAAGATATCGATCCGACCCGGTTCGACTCGACCTACAAGCCCCTGGCCCTGCGGATCGTCAACCAGTTCGACCCGGCCCAGAGCAGCCTCGCTACATGGACGCGGCGGCTAGTAAGACAGCACAAGCCCCTCAATCGCGCCCTGGAAGAAGAATATGGTGTGTATCTGGCGAGCGATTGGGCAATTCTGCTGCGGGCCAAACCAGAGCGCTTGCAGCGAACCTTTACAAGCTGGACGCTGGAGGAAGTACAGGCCTCTGCCCAGATCCTGCAAGCCTTTCACGCGGTTTATCGGGGCGATCGTTTGGCTCAACGCGAGCAAAGCGGCGCGACCAGCGCTGGATGCCGCTGCCATTCCCCCAGTCTGGAACAGCTCAACCGCATGGTTCAGCACCTGCAAACGCTGGCTTCCGGCTCAACCCCCAGCTGGTTGCCAACTACGGCCCCCGCCATGCTGCAAAAGCTACAGACCCTGGCCCAAAACTTACGCCAGAAAAGCGTCCGGGCCGAGCTATCTCTAGATGTAGAAGCCAACCGCTTTCTGCTGGATCGGCCTGCGGCCAGTACCGTTAACCCAGTCAGCGAGCAGGATACGGAGCAGGATAGCTTTTTGCTCAACTACCGACAGGCGGCCCAGATCTATTTGCAGCAGGCTGTTGACCAAGCGATTGATCAGCGGCTGGCCTACTTCCGCAGCAAACCGGCTACCCAGACCCGAGGTGATGCCTTTCTGCGGGCCATGCTGCTGTTCCACGACCGGGGCTGGTCGATGAAGGAAATTGCTCCTGTGGTGGGCTGGACCGAACAGTTCCAGGTGACGCGGCTGCTGGGGCTGAAAGAGCTACAGGCCGATCTCTATCAGATCTGGCTGCTGTTGATCTGTGAGAAGCTTCCCGTCCTGCTGCAAGACACCCTGGAGCCCGAGGAGCTAGAGCCAATTCAGCAGCAGCTTACAGCCTTCCTGACAGCACTGCGGGATTATTTGAACGACAAAGCTACCAGTCGTCAGCGGCGGGCCAAACCCGAAGCTTGGCGCGAGCAGATGGGCCAGATCTGCCAGCCGTTTCCGCTGGTGGTGGCGCTCAGCAGTTTACTCGAAGCCGAACTCAAGGCCTACACGGCAGAGATCTATAGCCCCACCCGCTCCCAATCGATCTCTCACGCTACTCGCTCTCAGATTTCACGCTGCGTCTGCTCCTCCCTCAGCCAGCGGGCGCAACTGCTAGACCTGCCCGACTGCCCCCCCGCCCCCAGCTAGTCCGGTTGGGGGAATTCTCGTCCTTATCTGCATCTGCCCCTGCATCTGCCCCTGTTCCGCCTGATGCTCCAGGCCGCTGTGCCTAGGCAGCGCTATGATTTGCCCAGAGTTTGCGCCCAGCTCTAGATTCCAACTATTCGCTCCAAAACGTTTTATCCCAAAACCTAGTTTCCATTTCACAATCGGTATCTACCTCAAAATTTGCTCGCTTGTTTGCTTATTTGCCCAGCGTTCCGAATGGAGTTTGACTATGATGAGCTTTCTACACGACGATGATCTGCTGACAGGTCAGCTGCTCGCCTCCGACACCATTGTGCTTACCCCTGACCAGATTGATTGGGCCATTGGGCTGAGTCGTCGCGCCGCTAGTGAAACCGAGCAGTGGCAAACCTATTTAAACGGATTGGCGCTGCTGGGCCTGCAAGCATGGCTGCAAAAACGTTCACCTGAACTGGCCCTAATCAGCAATTGGCTCAGTCCGACTTCAGACCCGTCGTTCCAGCCTGCTCAACCCCCAACAAATTCGCCTGAGCCAAGGTTTACAGCCGAGTCGGTCTGTTGGGTTCAGGTGGCTAATTCCCATCTCTATTTACTGCCCAATGATGGACTAGAGGATGATTGGATCACCGTACCGCGAATCAATTTCGGGCCAGAGCAAAACGTGAGTCAGAATCCAGAGCAGATTGATTTCTACGTGCTGGTTGAAGTTCTAGAGGAACTATCAGAAGTACGGGTGCAGGGCTATCTATCCCAAACCTGTTTGGAGGCGGTTGAGTTTCAGGAGGCTGCTCAACCCGAGCGTTTGGCAGAGACAGGACATTCCGAGGTCTTGTATTCTGAGACAGCGTATTCTCCAGAGGCAGCCCGTGTGGAACGACTGCTGCCGCTTCGGGCGTTCAGCCTAGACCCGGATGCCCTGCTGCTACACCTGCGCACCGAACATCAGCTCAACTCGGCTCTGGCGGCTGCTCCCAAATCGGCGGTAGCGGCCAACCCCGTGGCTCCACCTCTAATTATTCCGCCTCGGGTCAACGTCGGACTGTGGCTGAACAACCAGCTTGATGCCCTAGCCGAAGCGCTATCCTGGGTGCTGTTATCCCCAGCAGAAGTGGACTTGAGCGGGGCGCTGCGCGGCCAGAGCGACACCCGCGATCTAGATGTGGTGATCCGCAGCCTCAAGCGCGAGCGGGATCTGGTGATTCCTGGCGATGCCCGCGTGGCCTACCGCGATATCACCCTGGAAGGACTGGCCGCAAGGCTCTATGCTCTGGTTTGGGTCAGTGGTGATCGAGCCAGATGGTCGCTGCTGCTGATTTTGGGAGCAGAGCCTGGTTTTCCGCCTCCTAGAGGTCTGGGGCTGCGGGTGATGGCTGCTGAACAGCTATTGAGCGACAAGCAGCTAGAGCAGAATCCCTATCTCTATGTCCAGGTGGCGGGCGAGCGGGATGAGCAGATTCAAGTGACGCTGACCGCACCAAACGGAGCGATTCTGCCTATCTCAGACTTTTTCCTGGATGCCTGAGCTGACCAGGCTGGGAGGTAGGACCGCGTTGAATCGGATGACGAGGTGTTGCGTCTGTTGAGTGCTAGCCAGATGAGTCTAACCAGATGAGTGCTAACCAGACGGGTTAGAAATTGAGTAAAGCCCCTGAGTTCGACAGCAGGGTTTGACAGCAGGGCTTGGCGACAAGTTCTAACAGCAAGTTTTAACAGCAGAGTTTGACAGCAAGTAAAGATACGCAATGACCATCACCCATTCCGAATTTCGGCTAAACGTTCTGCGGCTTGAGGGACTTTGCCAGTTTGAGCTGTCCTGGGGCGAGGCCCAATGTCTGACGGCTCGCCTCTCCTATCCGGCTGCTTTAGACAACCTCTACCGCAACTGGCAGCGGGCCTATCTCAACTTTTACCAGTCGCGGCAGGCCACGGAGCAAACGCCGCCTTCCGACTCGCAGTCATCTTCTCAGTCGTTTCCGCAGACGTCACCTTCTGCGTACCTGCGGGCTCACGTGGTTAACTCAGGCAGCATTAGTCCCAACATCACCGACTGGCAGGCCGAGCTGAGCGAAGCCGAAACCGCGCTGCTGTTAGAATTTCGCGACTGGCTTTGTCAGGGGCAGCTCCAGGACATTCGCAAAACGATTGCGGCGGCCAGTCGGCAATTGCCTAGCTCCCTGCCGGAGACCCAGATTGAGGTGTTTCTGACCTGTGATCCGCTCGATCTGGTGCGATTGCCCTGGGAGAACTGGGAGATCACAGACGACTTGGCCGCAGTAGGCCGGATTCGGATTGTGCGGTCGTCGAGCAATCGGCGGAACCGGGCAGCTGGACTGGATCGTTCCCGCCGGAGACGGGTGCGGATTCTGGCGGTCTGCTGTGATGATGTTGGCCTCAACCTCAGCCGCGAAAAGGATATTTTGCGTTCTCTGGAGCCGCTGGTTTACATCAGAACCGTTGGCTGGGCCAGCGACATGGCCCAACCTGTTGAGCAGGTGCGGCAGGAAATCACCCAGGCAATCTGTGACCCGACGGGCTGGGATGTACTGTTCTTTGCGGGCCACAGCGACGAAACCCAAGTCACAGGCGGCAAGCTGGCGATTGCCCCCAATAGCTTTATCACCCTGGAAGACCTGCGACCCGCCCTGTCCACCGCCAGACAACAGGGGCTACAGTTAGCAATCTTCAATTCTTGCAGCGGTCTGCAAATTGCCGAAACCCTGCTCGATCTGGGGCTGCGTGAGGTGGTGGTGATGCGAGAGCGCATCCATAATCAGGTGGCCCAGGAGTTTCTGGTGCAGTTTGCCCGCAGCCTGCGCGCCTACCGGGATGCCCAGACCGCCGTGCGCGACGCGACCCAGCAGTTGCTTAACCGCAGACTGGACTACCCCTCGGCCTATCTGGTGCCGTCGGTGTTTCGGCGTCCGGGTTCGGCCTCGTTTCGCTTGACGCCGCCCAACTGGCGACAGTGGCTGAACGTCCTGCTGCCCCAACGGCGCTCTGAAGCTGTGATTCTAGCTCTGCTGCTGGTGTTGAGCCAGACTATCCCGCTCCAGCTGGGCCTACTCGACCAGCGGCTGCTGGTGCAAGCCTGGTATCGCACGTTTACCCAGCAGACTGTCCTATACCAGCCCGCCCCGTCCTATCCAGCCCTCGCCCTGATCCGAGTAGACGATGCCTCCATTGCCCACGACCAGCAAAGCAACGGCGATTTGGGCAACAGCCCGTTTCCGATTTCGCAAAAATATCTGGCCCGACTGGTGCAGGCCCTGTCCCAGGCAAATGTGCGGGTGATCGGCATCGACTACGTGCTAGACAAACCCGACCTGCGTTCGGCAGCCCACACGACG
The DNA here is from genome assembly GCA_046080625.1 of Elainella sp. Taxonomy (GTDB): domain Bacteria; phylum Cyanobacteriota; class Cyanobacteriia; order Elainellales; family Elainellaceae; genus Elainella. Next base: position 8,993 of record JBJTUI010000415.1, read on the forward strand.
CTGTTGGCCGATACAATCGCCGCGTCTACGGCCCAAGGACGGCGATTTGTCTTTGCTAAGATTCGCAACCCCAATAGCCCCCTGTGGATGCAGGCGCTGCCCAACCTCTCCCGCTCGCCCAACGTGAACGCCGCCGCAATTCGCTCAGTTGGAGATGATTTTCACCTGCCGCTCCAGTCCAACTTTGTCCCAGAGCCAGAGCTCACCCTGCCCTACTGGCTCACCTGGTTTCACCGCACCTGTCTGGAGGCTGCTACCGTCGGCTGCGAGGCCACCCAGTTTACCGACCAGGAGGCGCTGGCGATTCGCTATGCTAAGGCCCAGTTGCCCCAGGTCTACCGTCCGGTCTGGAGCGAACTGCTGGATCGGCTCACCTCAAACCTGTCCTTCTACCTGCTGTGGTTTCACCCAATCACCGATTTCTCCCTGCCGCCCGAACAGGTTTACCAGGAGATTTCTGCCTGGAAGCTGCTGGAACCGGGCGATTACCCCGAACTGCAACATCTAGCCCGTCAGACGGCCATGATCACGCCAGGAGGCTATCTGGAAGCAGGCATGGCCCAAACCAACAGCGGTCCTGGCTACGTGGAAAATTTTCTGCCCCCCAGGGCCATGCGCTACTGGTACAGTCGCGATCCGGCTGTGCCCTACCGCCAGATGACGGGCGGCGAACATTTGGGCTATGTGTTTCACCATTTTCTGCACCAGCGGTTTGTCACGCCCGTACCCGATTTGCTGATGGTGCTGCTGGCGGCCCTGGGCGGCAAACTGGTGGCCCTAGGTGGAGGCAGCTTGGGTAGCCTCACTAGCTCTCGGCCTCTACCGCGCCGCAAAGTCCGACTGCCCACCCGCCCCGCGCTCTACCTGATTGGCGGCAGTTTGGCCTATGGATTCCTCAGCTTACAGCTCTACGTTTCCAACATGATGCTCTTACCGATTCTCCTGCCGCTTGCCGCTTTCTGGCTCTACGCATTTCCCAGAGTTCGCAAAGCCCGGTAGTAGGTCAAGGAACTTGCTGCGGCTATCTACCGCAACGTCAGGCCGAACGCCCTATAGCACTGACTGGCGCAACTTCTGGCCCAACGCAATCGCCATCGAGCCCGCAATCACCAGTCCAGCTCCAACCAGAGCGGTCAGACCTAGATGGGCCGGAGCCATGACCGTAGGCCAGCAGGTGCTGATCATCCAGGAGGTAGCAATCGTGATCACGGGCGTGAGACTTTGAATAGCGCTGATTTTGGAGGCGTCCCAGTGGGCTAGCGATTCGGCAAAGGCCCCGTAGGAGATCAGTGTACTCAGTCCGCAGGAGAGTAGAATCGCCGTGGTGATCCCATCTTGTCCTAGGAACTGCTGGGGTTGGGCCAAGGGCAGATAGAGCAGGGCACAGTAGCCATAGATCGTCAGCATGATCAGATCCGAAGGAAGATGGCGCAGGAGCTGTTTTTGGGCCAGGGCGTACGCGGCCCAGCAGACGGCAGCCAACAGGACCAACCCGCTGCCCCAGAGATATTGGGCCGAAGCGTTAGTAAAACTGCGCAGCTGTTGATCAAAAAACAACGCGAATCCCGCAAACAGAACGGCTACGCCGACCCACTGACTAGGACTGTAGCGCTCCCGAAAAATTACAATACCGCCCAATCCCATCAGCACCGGAGCCAGCTGGATCATCACCTCAGCATTGGCCGGAGAGGTCTGGTGCATACCCAGCAAATACAGCGGGTAATCTAGCCCAACCCCCAGGATTGCAATCAGCAACAGCAGCCAGTCAAAGCGGTGCAATCTTCGCCAGGGCTTAAGTTCTAGTGGCGCAGATTTTAGTGGCGCAGATTTTAGCGGCGCAGCAGTTCTAACCTGGGTCATACGCGCCAAGCGATATAGCCCCAGCAGCAGGAAAGATGATAAGAAGCGGAACCAGGTGAGGGTGATTGGGTCAACGGTTTGCAGCGCTATTGCTAATACATTGGGCATAATACCCCAGAGCAGGGAAGTGACTAACGACAGCGACAGCCCTAACCGCCAGCGGCCAGAGGTTTGGTGAAGCAGCATAGAACAATACCGATAAAGATGAGAAGATTCAGGTCAAGCAATCTAGATCAAATCGCTTTCAGAAGCTTCCAGGATCTTGGCAGCTTTCTCTCTGCCTGTCTTGTCTATTGCTGCGGTTTTAGTCTGTTCCTGCGGTCTTCAGATTTTGGATGCATCAACCTGACTAGCCAGATGGCTCTAACTCCTGCATACATCAAGAGCAAGGCTGAGTTGCTTTGAATCAGTTAAGCTTCCCACGAACGCAATCGGTAGTCATGGAACTGCGCCCGGAACGATTAGAATAGGGCTACTGTGCCCAACCGACCGATCTATGATTCTAGAAGTTGCAACACTTGATATTAAGCCAGGCCAAGCGGCTGAGTTTGAGGCTGCTTTTCAAATCGCTGGGTTGATTATTTCAGCTATGCCCGGATACATCTCGCACCAGCTGCAACGCTGCCTAGAGCGTCCAGACCGCTATATTCTGCTAGTGCAGTGGCAGACGCTAGAAAGCCATACCCTCGGCTTCCGGCAATCATCTCAATATCAGGAATGGCGTATCCTGTTGCATCACTTCTACGATCCATTTCCTACAGTCGAACATTACGAGATGGTATTTCAAAACTGAGTCGAGCAAGGCAAGCAAACCGGCAGAATGCAGGATAACTCTATCCGAAAGTATTCCACCGGTATTGTCTAATTCACCTCTTTGGCTTTATGCCTGAAACTTTTCTGTGATTCGCCGCATCGCTTCCACCACGTTCTCGCGGCTGTTAAACGCCGAGATCCGCAGGTAGCCTTCTCCGGCAGCGCCAAAGCCAGCTCCGGGCGTTCCGACCACGTTGACGACCTGCAATAGCTTGTCGAAAAACTCCCAGCTCGTCAGATTCTGGGGCGTTTTCACCCAGACATAGGGGGCGTTGATGCCACCATAGACCTGGATGCCAGCCGCCGTCAGCTGTTCCCGGATGATTCTGGCGTTCTCCATATAGAACTCGATCAGGCCGCGAATTTGGGCCTTACCTTCGTCGGAATAGACCGCCTCGGCTCCGCGCTGCACGATGTAGGAGACGCCGTTGAACTTGGTAGCCTGTCGCCGGTTCCAGAGCGGCCAGACTTGAACATCGGAGCCGTCTTTGGCCTTGGCAATCAGAGTTTTGGGCACAACGGTGAAAGCGCAGCGGGTGCCGGTAAAGCCCGCATTTTTGGAGAACGAGCGAAACTCAATCGCGCAGTCTCTGGCTCCGTCGATCTCGTAGATTGAATGGGGCAGGCTGGGATCGGTAATAAAGGCTTCGTAGGCCGCGTCAAAAAAGATAATCGAGCCATTCGCTTTAGCGTAATCTACCCAGGTCTGGAGATGTTCTTTCGTCGCGGTTGCGCCCGTGGGGTTGTTTGGGAAACAGAGGTAGACTAGATCAATTTTCTGGCTGGGGATCGCTGCCGTGAAGTTGTTTTCGGCGCTGATTGGCAGATAGACCAGCCCAGCATATTCGCCCTGCTCGTTTACCTCACCCGTGTGGCCCGCCATCACGTTCGTATCCACATAGACCGGGTAAACCGGGTCGGTGACGGCGATGGTGTTGTTGTCGCCGAAGATATCCAGAATATTGCCACAGTCGCACTTGGAGCCATCGGAGATGAAGATCTCGGACGCATCAATGTCACAGCCCCGCGCCTGAAAATCGTGGGCGGCAATTTTTTCCCTCAGCCAGGCATAGCCCTGTTCTGGCCCATAGCCCTGAAACGTCTCCCGGTTGCCCATGTCGTCCACCGCCCTGATCATGGCGCTGCGGCAGGCGGCGGGGAGGGGTTCGGTGACATCGCCAATGCCCAGTCGGATGATTTTGGCGTCGGGGTGCTCGGCAGCAAAGGCATTGACGCGGCGAGCAATTTCGGGAAACAGATAGCCCGCTTTCAGTTTGAGGTAGTTGTCGTTGATAGTCGCCATAGGGGGGATGTCCGTCAGCTAAGAGCTTACCAAACTACAGATTATCCCCGATCCCGGACGTTTATGGCGGCACGGCTGGCAATTGCTTGATTAGGATGGCGTTGGAGCAGGTTCAGGCTGGACAGCAGACGGGCTCAATTGGGTGGGAATCTGCACCACAAATTCAACGCCGCTGGTCGAACTAGCCGAAGCTTGAGCAGTATTCGCCAGGTTGCGGTAGAAAATCTGGCCCTGGTGCTTATCGACTATGATCTGATAGCTAATGGCCAGCCCCAGCCCCGTGCCTTTACCAACCTGTTTGGTCGTAAAAAATGGGTCGAATAAGTGCTTCTGGGCCGATTCAGGAATAGCCGGGCCGTTGTTGCGAATCCGAATCTCTACCTGCTCGACAAAGGCTGTTTCAATCCAGATGGTCGGGGTGAAGTCGGTTGAGTCAAACTCAGGTTCTGCAATTTGCTCTTCTAGGGCGTCAATGGCATTACTGAGCAGATTCATAAACACCTGGTTGAGCTGGCTGGGATAGCATTCCACCAGGGGCAGTTCGCCATAGTTGCGCACCAGCTCAATCTCAAACTGGCCGCTCTTGGGTCGGAGGCGATTTTTGAGCAGCAGCACCGTGCTATCTAGCCCTTCATGGAGGTCCACAGCTTTGACTGCCATTTCATCCAGGCGGGAAAAGTTGCGCAACGACCGCACGATCGACTGAATCCGCTCAGCCCCGATTTGCATGGAGGCCAACAGTTTTGGGAAATCCTGTTGCACAAATTCCGGGTCGATCTCGGCAACCTGGGCCTGGGCTGCTGCTGGCAGCCGGCAATGCTGTTGGTAGAGCTGCACCAGGGTGAGCAAATCCTGGGCATAGCTATCGGCATAGCTGAGGTTGCCCGAAATGAAATTGACTGGATTGTTGATCTCGTGGGCTATTCCTGCTACCAGATGGCCCAGACTCGACATTTTTTCGCTGTGGATCAGCTGAGCCTGAGCCTGCTTCAGTTCATGCAGGGTTTGTTCAAGCGCCTGGGCCTTCTCCCGATATTTGGCATCGGCTAACCGCAGCTTGGTTTCCTGGGCTAGAGCCTGCTGCATCCAATCCCGCTCGGTCAGATGTTGAATCGAGCGTCTAATCAAAAACCACATAATCGACCCAGCCCCAATGGCCACCAGCAGCAGCACTATCGCCAGATAGCGCAGGCTCACCAAACCCTGCTGATACACGGTGCGAGGACTGGTGACTTGCAGCATAAAAATCGGCTGGCCGTGGATGTCATCAACTAACCTGTAGCCCGCCACCTCGGTTTGACTGAGCGGCTGCACAATAATTTGGTTCGTCTCGCCGCTGTCTACTGCTAGAAGCTGGGCCTGAATCTTTTGGAGACGCGGATCTGAAGTCGCCATAATTGGCTGTACTGAAATCGAGAGCCGGGTTATGGTTTCTAGCTGGGTGAGCAGATTCTGATCCAGGTACTGGCCAAAAATCAAGGTTCCCTGAACTGGCCCCTGGCCTTCGCTGGTCAAAATTGGATGAGCCCCAATCAGAATCGGCTTCTGGTCCACCATCAGCAGACCCATCTGGGACTGCTCCGGCTTGGTGAACATAAAGACATCGTCCTTAAACTTGGCCTGTAGTCCCGGAGACAGGGCCACCTTGGCTCGCTTCCGCAGATCGTAGGCCGTGCCGTAGAAAAGCTGGTTCTGGGATGTGGTGAGGGCCACCATGTCTACCTTCATGCTGACAAAGGTGGCGTCTGTGAGATCAACCTCCGTGTAGTCTGGCTTCTTACCCTGGACAAAATCGTAGGTGGCAGTCCAGGCCGCGTAGTCTACCAATCCGCCAAACAGAGTTTTCTGCTTGTCTACAAAGGCGCTCAGCACCTGTTTGACACTCTCCTCAGTCTTCTGACGTTCCACTTGCAGAAAGCTTCTGAGTAGGATGGCTGAGGTCAAGCCATACAGCGTACCGATGGTGCCGATCAGGGTGAGTCCAAAAATGAGGGATGGCCGTTTCATGAATATCCTGATTCTGCAAATCGCCCGTCTGGATATACAGCGGATTTCAGGTATGTGGAGTACAGTTAAGGGGGTGAGAGAGCAGGAGAAACCATGAAGCCTTACTCGGTGGATTTTAGAGAGAAGATAGTCCAAGCCTACCAACAGGGAAACAGCTCCATCAGAACAGTCGCCC
>JBJTUI010000416.1:0-3320 GCA_046080625.1 Elainella sp.
CATGCCCGGTGCCCGCATCCGGACAATCGTGGTGACGAAGTTGACGCCCCCCATGATCGAGGAGACGCCGGAAATCGCCACGGCCAGAATCCACAGCACCTGCCCGTTGATCAAATTGCCGGTCGGGTTTTGCAGGCTGACTGGCGGATAGGCCCACCAGCCCGATTGGGACGGCCCGCCCGGCACCAGGAAGCTGGCGATCAGCAGCACACCCACCACCGGAATCATCCAGAAGGAGACGGCGTTGAGGCGGGGGAAGGCCATGTCTCGCGCCCCGATCATCAGCGGTACCAGGTAGTTGCCCAGCCCGACCAGCACGGGAAAGGTCCACATGAACAGCATGATCGAGCCATGCATGGTGAACAGGGCGTTATAGACCGTGCGATCTACCAAGTCGGCGTCGGGCGTGATTAGCTCGCCGCGCATAATCATCGAGAACATGCCGCCGATCAGAAAAAAGAAAAAGGAGGTGACAATGTACTGAATGCCGATCACCTTATGGTCGGTGCTGAAGGTGAAAAACCGCCGCCAGTTGTCGGGTGCGCCAGGATAGGGTTGGCCACGGGTGACGTTAACGGGTTCAAGAGAGATATTGGCCATGTGATGTCTGGGGGAATGTCCTGGGCAAGGGGTAGGGCGAGTTCGGGATGAGTTCAATAGCTAGTAAACCAGCTCAGGCCGGAGGGCTCTGGGGCTCCTGCTGGGGCGCATAGTTGACCAGGGGCGGCGGCGCAGGCGGCACCGTTTCCCAACCGCGCACGGCCACCTTATCTTTGGTAGCGGCTCCGCTGTCGCTGAGTTTGGCGCGGCTATATTCGTAGGCGGCCCGGTTGTAGGCAGGCGCAGGGGTGCGGGCTGAGGCATCGGCTAACCACTGCTGGTATTCGTCCGGCTGTTGCACCACCACATCGGCCTGATTGGCGGCGAAGTAGGTGCCGCTATACATCGAGTCGCGCAGGCGATAGGTGCCGGTGCGGGTGGGGGTGAGTTCAAAGTCGATCTCGTGGTTGGGCACGATGTCCTGCTTCAGCCGGAAGGCCGGGATAAAGAAGCCATGCAGCACGTCTTCCGAGGTCAGGGTGAAATGCACCCGTCGATCCACCGGCAAATGCAGCTCGGTGCTGGTCACGTCCTGGTCGGGATAGTGGAACACCCAGGCCCACTGTTTGGCGATCACGTCGATCTGCTCAACTGGCTCGGTTTCCAGAGCCTCCTGGATCTCCTGCTGGGGCTGGCTATCAAACGGCTCGGCGTAGGCCGATTCTATGATCTGCGGCATGTGCAGATGCACCAACTCCATTGGACCACGCACGGCCATTTTGTCGTAGGTGCGGTAGCTAGCAAACGACAGGGCCAAAACCAGACAGAGGGGCACCGCCGTCCAGATCACCTCCAGCCAGGTGTTGCCTTCGATGTGTGGCCCGTCGCTGCTGTCGTATTTGGCAGCCCGGTGGAACACCAGGGAATAGAGGAAGGGGCCAATCACGCCTAGGTAGATAAACGTACCCAGCCCCGTGAACAGGCTGAACAGATCGTCGATTAGCTTCGACTCAGCCGAGGCTTCCGGGGGCAGCCAGGAGTAGGATTGCTTGGCCATCCAGAGGCTGGCGACTACCGCTAGGATGCCGTAGACCGTGAGCGTGAAAATTGCGCGGAGTTTCATAGGAACGATCGCAAAAAGAATAGGAGCTGATTTGGATTCAGGCAGGGCGGGTGGGAGAGCGGCAATCCAGATCAGCCAGAAGGCAGGAGCTAGAGCTGGTTCGGACTTTCGCCCAAATGCAGCAGCTGATCAGCAGTGATGTGGACCCCGAACTCACCGCCCAGATGGGCTCCCAGGGTTCCCTGCAAAAACATCAGGACAAAGATTAGCAGGCCAGCCACTAGATAGCTCCACTGCACCTGGCGGGCCATGTCCTTGCGCCAGCTAAACCGCTGGAAGCCTCGCCAGACTGTCATGCCTACGATCAGCGTCAGGATCAGAACACCGCCGACGCCGTGCAGAATCATAGTTTGCAAAGCCTGAAAACCCCAGGCGCTCTTGACATCGGCCAGCGGCACGGCCAGGGAGATCTCAAAATAGCCCGCGGCTACGGTAAAGAAGGTGATGATCGCTGCGGCCAGCAGGTTGTACCAGCCCACGTCGAACAGGCCAGAGCGCGTTACCGGAATCGCCAGCCACTTGAAGACGCGCTTTTCGATCGGAAACAGGGCGGCAACGATATCAAAACTGATGGCGGCGATGAACAGCCCCAGGGTGAGGTGGACCAGGGCCGGGTGGATCGGCACCGGGTAGGGCAGACCGTTCGGCCCCAGAAAATTGCTCCACTGTTCCAGCAGGTCGGAATTCATGACAGCCCTCCTTTGACGGCCTCTACCACCGGAATAGTGTGCAGGCCATAGACCCAGACCAGCAGCGTTCCTAGGTAAGATTGGGCCGTCACTAGCGCCACCAGCACCACGCTGGCAATCAGATAGGACACCGGCAGTTCGGGTTTGTTTTGAATGCGAATCACATAGCGCCAACCCGTTACTGCGGCCAGGATACCCGACAGCGCCCAGCCTAGCAGGGTATGGCTATTCAGCGTCGAAACTGCCGCGCTGTAAGGCTCGGCCAATCCGGCTTCAATCTGCCCAAAGATCACGGCAATGAAAATCGAAACGGTGCCGAAGGCCAGATTCCACCAGCTGACTTCGTACAGACGGCTGTTTTTGGTGAAGAAGCCGATAATATCACAGAGGAAGGCGAACAGCACCATCGCAATTACAAAATGGACGACGATGGGATGAATCGTATCCGGGTAGGGCAGGTTGTGCTCGTTCAGAGGGGGAAGAAGATCTAGCACGGTGTTCTCCAGCACAGATTCTGCAAGACTAGCAAGCTCACTACGTCAAAGTATGTATTATCTAACTCAAACATGAAGATTTTTTGGGAATTCTTAAGACTTCTTAGCTTCGTTCAGCATTCAAATTCTCTTTAGGCCTATTAATTGCCCCTCTATTTGGTAGATTTTCTGCCGATAAGTCAATCTCTCCCAGGTGAGAGACTCAAAAATCTATCCTGAGACTGGACCCGAATTGAAGGCGTTCCAGTCTGAGAAAATTGTGTCTTGTTGTTAACCTTAGCCAGCTTGATCGGAGCTGCGCCAAACTATTTGGACCGATACGCGGCAAATATACGACAAATATACAGCTTTAGTTGCGGTCTACCGCCGCCTGGGCCAGCTCCTTACATTTGGCTTCCGCTGCTTGATAGGCTTCAGCGTACTCTTTGCCGCCCAACATCACATCCCCATAATATTCGTAGGGTGTTGTCCCGT
>JBJTUI010000417.1:0-2977 GCA_046080625.1 Elainella sp.
CAACTCGCAATCCGTTTATAGGGAGACTGGCACCGTGAATCTAGCGGAAGGGGTTCAACTCGTTTCTTTTCTGTTGCTGTCGGCCATGACCATTGGGGCCGCCCTGGGCGTGGTGCTGCTGAACAACATCGTCTATTCGGCCTTTTTGCTGGCCCTGGTGTTTGTCAGTATCTCGGGCCTCTACATTCTGCTGAACGCGGGCTTTGTGGCCGCCGCCCAGATTTTAATCTACGTCGGGGCGGTCAACGTCCTGATTCTGTTCGGGATCATGCTGGTCAATAAGCGCCAGGACTTTGTGCCGCTGAAAAACGCTTGGCTCAGACGCGTTTCTACTGCTGCCGTCTGTCTGGGTCTGTTTGCCCTGCTCTCGACCATGGTGCTGGCGACGCCCTGGGCCTTGTCTGGGCTGGAGCCGGTGGGCGACGGAGCCCTGGTAGAAATCGGCAAACACTTCTTCAGCGACTACCTGCTGCCCTTCGAGCTAGCCTCGGTGCTGCTGCTGATGGCGATGATTGGGGCCATCGTCCTGGCCCGTCGCGACTTCCTGCCCGACGAGCTGCTGGACAGCGCTGACAAAACCAGCTCGACCGTGCTCACCCTGCCTGAGCGGCCCCGCGAGCTGATCTCCACCAGCAAAGACTAGTCCCGATTCCTGAGCACCCATTTCATCCGCCTATCAAGCACACCTATGCAGCTTCAATACTTCTTGCTTTTGGCCGCCGCCCTGTTCTGCATCGGCATCTATGGTCTCGTCACCAGCCGCAACGCAATTCGCGTCCTGATGTCGATCGAGCTGCTGCTGAACTCGGTCAATCTCAACCTGATGGCCTTCTCCAACTACCTCGACCCGGCATCGATTCGGGGCCAAGTGTTTGCCGTGTTTGTGATCACGATTGCTGCGGCTGAGGCGGCTGTCGGGTTGGCAATTGTGCTGTCAATTTATCGCAACCGCGATACGGTAGATATGGAGCAGTTCAACCTGCTGAAATGGTAGGAATGCTAAAGCTGCGATTGGAGCTTTGTGGACTTAAAGCAGGTCATTATCAGCTATAAGGCAGGCGACCCGTTTAGCCAGCGACGGGCCGAACAGTGTGCCGAACAGCTCGAAAAGCGGGGATGTCGAGTCTTAATGGGTCCCAGTGGACCGAAAGACAATCCGTACCCCGTTTTTTTGGCGTCGGTGCAGCAGCCGATTGATTTGGCCGTGGTGTTGGGCGGCGACGGAACGGCTCTGGCCGCAGCTCGCCATCTCGCTCCCGATGGCATCCCGATTCTGGCCGTGAACATTGGCGGTCATCTGGGCTTTTTGACCGAATCTGCCGAGCTGTTCCAGGACAGTGAGCAGGTCTGGGACCGCCTCCTAGAAGACCGGTTTGCCGTGCAGCGCCGGATTATGCTCCGGGCCACCACCTTCGAGGGCAACCGCACTAACCTGGAGCCGATGAGCGACACCTACTTCGCCCTGAACGAGATGTGTGTCAAGCCCGCCTCGGCTGACCGGATGCTCACCTCTTTCCTAGAGATCGAAATCGACGGGGCCGTGGTCGATCAATACCAGGGCGATGGCCTGCTGGTCGCGACCCCCACTGGCTCCACCTGCTACACCCTGGCAGCGGGCGGCCCAATTATCCACCCCGGCCTCGACGCCCTGATCCTAACCCCAATCTGCCCGCTCAGCCTCTCCAGCCGTCCAATCGTTCTGCCCGCCGGGTCTGTGATCAGCATCTGGCCCCTGGCCGACCGCGAACTCAACACCAAACTCTGGATGGACGGCGTGATGGCCACCGCCATCTGGCCCGGTCAGCGGGTCGATATCCGCATGGCCGACCGCCCCGCCGAGTTCATCCTGCTGCGCGAAAACTATTCCTACTACCAGACCCTGCGCGAAAAGCTGCAGTGGGCCGGGGCTCTGGTGCGCCAGAGTAGCCACGAACATAATTAGAGCTACGCTTACAATGCAGGCAGCGCTGGAGAGGGATACCCTCGGCTTGCTCAGCGAACTTTCCCGCTTCTGCGAGATGCGGTGTGGGATGTCGAACACCTTAGAACCCTTCGCCCACACCTGATTCGTCAGCAAATCAGTTTGAGCTTCTCCTCAGCAGAGGCACCCACTCAGTTTGTGCGACAAGAACGGGACGAATGGGAAGCGTAGATGCGTTTCGCAGGCAAACCGTTTACCTGGATACCCGATTTAGATCTATGCCTTGAAGGCAACCCCGCTATTGAGCTAGGAATATTGAGTTACTAGCGGCAGTTCATGATTTAACACCCAGTTACCGATGTCGCGCAGTTTGTAATCCACCGGGTCATGTAGGGTGAAGGTACGCAGATCGCGCCAGTAGCGGTCAAATCCATACCGGGTTGCAGTTGAGCGGGTTCCTGTCACCTCAAAGATGCGGCTGGCAATCTCCAGTCCGGCCCTGGTAGCCAGCGCTTTGGCTGCCGACACTGCAACCGCTACCTCGCCGCGCTCCTGGTGGGTGAGGGCGGCTTTTTTGGCCCAGGCCACGTTGGCTCGTTCAGCCGTCTGGTCAGCAAAACTAACGGCGGCCTGAAGCTGAACCCAGAACTCGCCGTAGTGATGCAAGATGTAGGGATCTCTGCTGGCGCTGTCTACGCCCGAGGTGATCCAGGGGCGGGTCTGGGTTGTGGTGTATTGCTGACCTGCGGTAAACGCCCCTTCCGCAATGCCCAGGTAAACATAGGTCTTGGTCAACTGGGCCACAATCCCTAGAAACGTGGCAAACGCGCCTTCGGGCTGGGGCGGCGGCCCCAAAATCTCCTCAGCAGCAACATAGACATTGTTGAAGCTAAAGCTACCGCTGGCGGTGCGGCGCTGGCCAATGTTGTCCCAATCGTCGTTGTAGACTAGGCCCTCCCGGTCCTTGGGAATCACAAACAGGGGCGGAGCCTCTACACCGTCCTGCACAGCTGAGAAAACGCGGTAGTCGGCCTCAACCACGCCTGTGCCAAACGA
>JBJTUI010000418.1:0-12108 GCA_046080625.1 Elainella sp.
AAAAGTGAGGACTAGAGATGTACATCGTGCAGGTTGCCTCTGAGTGCGCTCCCGTAATCAAAGCTGGCGGCTTAGGCGATGTGGTGTATGGGTTGAGCAGAGAGCTAGAGATTCGCGGTCATACGGTAGAAATCATTCTGCCCAAGTATGACTGTATGCGCTATGACCACATCTGGGGGCTACACGAAGCCTACCGCGACCTGCGGGTGCCCTGGTACGATGCGGCAATCTATTGCACCGTCTACTGCGGCTGGGTGCATGGCCGTCAGTGCTTTTTCATCGAACCCCACTCCCAGGACAATTTCTTCAATCGCGGCTGTTTCTACGGGGCTCGCGATGACTACATGCGGTTCGCCTTCTTCAGCAAGGCCGCCCTGGAGTTTTTGCAGCAGACCAACAAAAAGCCCGATATTCTCCACTGTCACGACTGGCAAACCGGTCTAGTGCCCGTGCTGCTGTATGAGGTCTACAAATACCACGGCATGGAGTATCAGCGCGTTTGCTATACCATCCACAACTTCAAGCATCAAGGCATTTCTGGGGAAGATGTTCTGGCAGCGACGGGGCTAAACAACCCCGAATATTACTTCCAATATGACCGAATGCGGGATAATTTTAATCCCTTTGCGCTCAACTTTATGAAGGGCGGTATTGTCTACTCCAACTTTGTCACAACCGTTTCGCCCAACCACGCTTGGGAAGCTCACTACGGTGAGTTTGGCTATGGCCTGGGTCATACGCTGCATATGCACCAGCATAAGTTCGGCGGCATTCTCAATGGCATCGACTACGAGGTTTGGAATCCCGAGGTAGATACCTACATTCCCTACCAATATAGCCAGGACAATATCGACGAGAAGCTGAAAAACAAGAAGGCTCTGCGCGAACGCCTCTGGCTAAACCACGACGACAAGCCGCTGATTTGCTATATTGGCCGCCTGGACGATCAGAAGGGTGTACATCTGGTTCACCATGCCATCTATTACGCCCTGCATCGCAACGCCCAGTTTGTGCTGCTGGGCTCGGCCACGGAGGCTGGAATCAACAGCTGGTTCTGGCACGAAAAGAATTTTCTCAACAACAATGCTGACATCCACCTCGAGCTGGGCTTCAACGAGGAGCTGTCCCACCTGATCTATGCCGGGGCCGATATGATTGTGGTCCCCAGCAACTACGAGCCCTGTGGCCTGACCCAAATGATTGGCCTCAAATATGGCACGGTGCCGATCGTCCGAGGTGTGGGTGGCCTGGTCAACACGGTGTTCGATCGCGACTACGACCAGCAGCATCCTCCCGAGGAGCGCAATGGCTATGTGTTCTACCAGACTGACCAGCAGGCGCTCGAATCGGCGATGGATCGGGCCATCGGACTCTGGCACAACTATCCCGATGAATTCCGCCAGCTCGTCAAGCAGGGCATGGCCTACGACTATTCCTGGAACCACCCCGGCACCGACTATCTCCAAATCTACGACTTCATCCGCCACCGCTAGGCTGTGCTAAAGCTCGCTGGGCTACTCAACTCCTAATTGATCTGCTCAACAGGTTGTTGATTCCGATTTCTTTTGCTGTAATGGCAGAGGGGTGCCAAAGAATTTAGCTGATTTTGCGTTCGCTTCATGCATCTGCCGGTCCAATTGTCGCTATTTTGAGTCCCCTATCCTATTCAAATCATTCAGTTGAAGCCTGTGCGCCTGTGCCCTGATCTTCTATCCTGATCTTCAGAGTCAGCTCGGTCTGCGCCCAGCCGGTTCCCTGTCGTTGAGCCACCTGCGGCTACGTGTATCTCTATCAATAGCTCTATCAGTAGCTCTACAAAGCATTTTGACGTCGCTGCATCCCGTTCGGCCTGCAAAGCATGTTGTTTCGCTAGTTTAAGAACAGCCCCTCTTAAGACCAGCCCTTCTCGGGCGCACTACCTGCAAACTCGCTGGCCAAAACAAGCAGGGCAAAGGCTTTGTGGGGTCAGATTACCCTGGAAGACTATTGCTTCAGCATTGATGGAAGTCTATTGATTTGCCATTGGTTTGCCATTAATTTGCCAGTGATAGACTGAACCGTTGCTCCAATTGCCCCAATCATGAGCCTGGGCTGTGGCCAGTTCGAAGATAAGTGAATGGCCACCGTGCATCCACTGAACCAGGCCAAGATCTCTCTCAAAATCAAGAATTTTCACGGATGGCGAAGCCAGAAACCGTGAACGGGACAACGCGACCAATAAATCACCGGATATGCCGCCAAAGAAATAATTTCAAATAATTTTAGAACGTTACCAAACCTTCCGGATCATCAAATCAGAGCGTCGAACAGTAAGGGGTAATCATCGATACGGTATTCGGTTGTACACCGAGTTTGACCGATATCTGCTCTACGCCTAATTCTGTTGTGCCTCAGGGAGCGGCGGTTATTTTCAGCGCGTTCCGCACAACTCGCACCTCAGAAACTGGCTCAAGCCGAGAGATGATTCACAGACTCAAAGCAGTCTTGATGGACGTAAACCACCTTGAGAGAGCGACTTTCAAGGATAAACAGTGAACAAAGGAGAAATTTAAATGGCAGGTCCTATCAATCCCCCCGTTATACTTCGCGGTACCGAAGGTGACAATGAGCTGATCGGAGATATCCCTAATACTGATGAACTCATCCTGGGTTTCGGCGGCGACGATGAAATCGAAGGTGCAGGCGGCAATGACGAAATCGAAGGCGGTCTGGGTTTCGACATCATCAACACCGAAGACGGCAGCGACCTGATCTTCGGCGGTGGCGACGACGACATCATTAACAGCGGCAACGGCAACGATGTCATCTATGGCGACAGTGGTCCCGAAACCGAACCCCTGGAAGATGGCGGCACGGCCAATGACACAATCGACGGTGAAGGCGGCGACGACATCATCCTCGGCGAAGTTGGGGACGACATCCTGACCGGCGGCTTCGGCTCCGACTTCCTGTCGGGCGGCGACGGCCTCGACATCATCAACTCCCACGCGGGTCGGGTTGGCGCTGTGCTGGAAAAAGACGAAATGTTTGGTGGTCTGGGCTCCGACACCTTCAACCTGTTCTCCAACTACGACGGTGGTCGCCGTGCATCCAGACCTGCTCGTGAGAATAGATTCACCGACAATTCGTTCGCTGTCCTGCGCGACTTCAGAATCAGCGAAGGCGATGTGATCAACCTGCGCGATAACGTGGGCGGCCTCAATGGCTATCAGTTTGTTTCGGGCAACTTTGGCGGTCGTTCGGCGGCTGACACCTTCATCACCCGCTACGGCAACACGGTAGCTGTCGTCCTCGACACCAGCGCTCGAGCCCTACAAAACGGAGTTGGTACGATTGTCGGTTCAGTTGGCAACCCCGTTGCTGTAGCTCCGCCCGTGATCTAAGCTCCAGCTATCGCGTTCCGTTTGAATTTCACTTAGCCCTATAGTCTACTGTTCAGGAGGGAACTTTCCTTCCTGAACATCTCTGCTTTCTAGCTATTGCAGAATCGAGCAGCACATCTCACTTACCAGCCCCAAGTCCCTGCACCGCCTTTAAATGGCCCGACAATCTCGCTGGTAATCCAGCCGCCATAGAAATCGCCGGGCTGGGCCTGCACTAGCTCATCGTTGACATAGCAAGCCTGCATCCGGCTGGGGTAGAAGGCGACGTAGTTTTTAATTGCCGCAAAGCCCGGCGTCGGGTTGGTGTAAAACCAGGCGCAGTTCTCAGCCCGCTGATCGCCAACGCAAATCGTGTAGTAGGCTGCCTGCCCTTTCCATTCACAGAAAGTCGAGCGTGGGGTTTGGCTGAAATATTGGAGTTGAATATCCTGGGGCGGAATATAGTAGCTGGGCGGATGGCTGGTCTCTAGAACCCGCTGAGCACCTGTCGTTTCAGCAATCACAACATCGTTGAACAGAATGCGCACATGCTTGTTGGAGGGTTCTAGACGAGGCGGACGGGGATAATCCCACACGGATTCTTGGCCAGGAGCAGGGGGGATACGGTCGCGCATAGGATAGTTACTTAATCGAGAAGATAATTTTGAAAGAAGATGTTCAGAATAGACTGCGATCGGAATTGTCGTCTTCGAGAGCATTAATCTGCTGGTTGAGTTCGCGAATTCGACGGGACAGCAGACGGATAATGTTGACCGCAATTCCCGGCGTTTCATCGATCGCTTCATAGAGCTGCTGCTGGGTCAGCATCAGGCAGTCACAGCGCTCCAGGGTCGTCACCGAGGCCGAGCGGGGTTCGGCATCCAGCACTGCCATTTCGCCGAAGCAATCCTCCCGCTTCAGCTGGACCAGTTCCCGGTCGCCAATGTGGACCCGCACCTGTCCAGAGGCCAGCACGTAGAGCGACTGCCCCTCATCGCCCTGCCGCACAATTGTATGCTGGCTGGGAAACGAGAGTTCTTCCATCGTGGCGGCCAACCGCACCAGGAAATCGTCCCGCAGTTCTTTGAAAATCGGCACTTTTTGAATCAGCAGCAGGCGTTGAACGCTAGTCAACATAGGTCCAAAAGCAGCTTACGAAGCTTTACAAGAAACGTGGCTCAGGTAAGTTCAGCCCCAGTTATTTCCAGTCCCAGTTATTTAAGGTAGCTTAAACCGGGAACGGTTAGTGCGACGAGGTCTGGGTCGAGCCGGTGGCTTCGGGGTTGGAGCAGGATCGGGCTGGGTCGTAATGCCTAGATCGCTAGCAATTTGGTCGATTTGGGCCAGCACCAGCGGCTCAGTTTCCTTGGCCAAACTGGGGAGGAGCTTGATCAGGGCCTTGGGTGCAGCAACGCGGATGTAGGTCAGTACAGCTTCTCGCACGTAGCCCGTTGGCGACTTGAGGCAGGCAAACGCCTGATCGGCTTCTAGCTTCCAGCGGCCCCGACTGGCCAAATGGAAACAGCAGGCAAGCGTCCAGTCCGACAGAAAATAGCGCAGTTCAAGCAGATAGCGCAGGCGCTGGGGCGGCAGCATCGGCTGGTAGGGCGTGAATTCCGCCAGATGCCGCAGTTTTTCCGTCTCCGTTTCGGCATCCAGCAGGTTCAACAGCGTCCGTTTTTTAGCAATATCCAGCGTATTGTCCAGGATCTCCAGGCCGCGAGCCACCTCTTCCCGCGACTCGGACTGCAGGCAGAAAGCGGCAGCCCGGATCTGGTTGGAGTCATAGAGCAGCTGCATCAGCAGAAACAGGCGGTTCAACCCATCGGTTTCCATGTTGCGCAGGGCTCGCTGGAGCAGGTTGGCTTCCGGCAGGGCCGCCAGCTTGTCTAGGGCGGCGGAGCCGAGGTCGAGCCGGGCCGCATAGAGATGCGAGAGGAACTGGATCTCCTGGGTCATCAGCGTTTCAATGCCACTGCGGCCCAGATAGTCAGCCACCGCGTCGATTCCAGTTTCATTGGGCAGCTTCAACAGCACCCGCAACAGCGACTCCCGCGTCTGGCCCCAGCTCGTGATCAGGCGAACCACCAGGGCATCGATCGCTTCTGCCGTGCCGATCTGACCAATCGTACTCCAGGCCTGACTGCGCACCAGCGGCGGCTGATAGACATCCTCAGCCAGGGTTTGCAGCAGAGGCAGAGCCTCGTTACCCAGCTGGATCAGAGCACGCTGGGCCGCCGTTCGGGTGGACTTGTAGTAAAGGCCCCGCAGCAGAGCCGGGTAATAGTCTTCGGTCTGGGTGGCAGCAATCGCCTCCAGCACTGCACAGCGCACCGCCAGCGACTCGTCCTGGAGCAGCGGTTTGATATAGAGCCGCAGCGATTGCAAATAGGCCGCATCCCCCAGGGCTCGACAGCCCATAATCCGCTCCTGCTCTTGTTTGTGGGTCAACATGCGGCGCAGGATATCGGTAGCTTCGGCCTTGTCCTGGGCTGCCCCTTTGCGCATGATCAGGGCCGCCGCCATCCCCCGCACCACTGGATTGACGCTGGGACGACAGTAGCTGCGGAGCGGCCTTAAATCGGTGCTGCTCTCGGTTAGCCACAGGTAGCGCAGGGCCGCCGCCAGAACCGGCGGTGCGGCATCCTGGGTGAGAGTCCGCACCGATTCAGCGTAGGCGGGCTGGGGATATTTCAGCATCACCGCTAAACTCTGCTGCTGGAGGTCGGGCGGCAGGGAGAGGAGTTGGGGAGCCATAATCTCGCTGGCAGTTTTGGGATCGGTGCGCACCAGCAGCTCAATGTATGCATCCTTATCAAACTCGCGGTCGGGCCGACTCAACACCTCCTCCAGCTCTCGCCTCAAACCCTGGGCATCCATTTGGGTGAGCTTGAGCTGGCCCCAGTCCGCACTTAGAACCAGTACTTCCAGGTAGGTGGAACGCAGCCGCTGCACCACCCGCAGCCAGACCAGCGCCAGCATCGCCGTACAGCCCAAAAACACCAGACTTTGCCACTGGCGAGCCACCTCGGGCAGCAGCGGCAGCCGCTGGAACAGCCAGATTACGAGCAGCATTAGCAGGCCCGTAACCCCTGTGCAGACCGGCTCAGCAATGCCCCGCACCTGGGACTGCACCCGGTTGCGCTGGGCCTCGGGCAAAGGCTGAAACAGCACCGGACTGGTACTGGCCACCAGCGTGTAGCGCAGCAGTTCGTCGATGAATTTCAGCAGCACCACGCCCGCAAACAGCGGTACCAGCCGGAACAGCACCAGACTGCTCAGCCCCAATACCACCAGTGGTGAGAACTGGGCCACCCGAAAAATTCCAAATCGCTCTACCACGCGGCCCGAGATAAACCACTGGGTCAGCAGTTCCACGATCCCTAGCCCAGCACCAAACAGGGCCAGAAAATCGGCGATGGTTTCAATGCTGACGTTTTGCTCTAGCTGGCTCAGGTATTGAAAATCGACCAGCAGCAGCAGCGCCTGAAGCACCACAAAGAACAGCACCAGCAGCAGCACGTAGTAGCGCAACTTGCCCTGCAAGCGCTGCGTGAAGGACTGGGTCTTCTCCGTCCGTCGCCGCGAGTCGGGGAAAGACTGGCTGTAGGCCCAGGTGAGGTAGAGCAACACCAGCGCCCCGCCGCAGAGCATTACGGCAGCCAGCAGAATCACGTTGGGCAGGCCAACCCAGTTGCGCAACAGGGGCAGCGAGAGGCCGCTCACCACGTCGGCAGCCAGAATGCCGCTGCTAATCAGGGGATAGGTGCGCTTGATCTCGCGAATTGTAAACAGCTGGTTGGCCGTAATCGAGGTATTGACCTCGCTGATCACATAGATCGCTTCCAACCACAGGCGCATCAAGAACACCATGTAGCCGCCTAGCCAAACCAGGTCTAGCCCCCAGCGAAACAGAAACAGGGGCAGGGCCATCAGAAAAGCCGTCAACACAATCGCCTGCCGCAGCGACAGAAACCGCTGAATTCCGGTATAGAGAAAGCCGCAGCCCGTGCCAATTGCGGCGCTGGCGATGTAGATCCAGGGCAGCGATGACGCGCCATATTCGCCCAAAAACAGGGCCGCAACGCTCACCTCCAGCCAGAGAATCCCGACTGAACTCAACATATAGAAAGCAAACATCAGAAAGGTGCGCTCACCTTCCTCAGGCCGCAAATTCAGCCAACGCAGCCAAGCCTGTCCAGTCGCATTGGTTTTAGTTGAGTTATTTCTAGTTGAGTTATTTCTAGCCGAGTCTTGTTTAGGTCTAGCCGGAGCCCTCTCTCCCTGGTCCTTCATGCGGTTCCTTGCCCCTATTCCTCACACGCTAATGGCATCTTCTGTTCCTCTTGGTTATGGGCCGGTCTATGGGTCTGTCTACTGCATCGATACTGAATAGAATCTTTTATAGTCCTATAGTCCTACAGTCTCTAGCTGAATTTAGCTTGCGCTCCTTGATTTCCCAACTCCTCCGGAGTTTCCAGCCCTCTGCTGGTCTCGTCAGCCGATCTAAAGCGGCTAGGTACAAGGGTCTCTAACCCTGACTGGACCTCGTTGCCCAGGGCAATCCTAAAAGTATTCCCACAGCGCAGGAGCCCCGCAATTTATCTTCATCTGCCCGCATCAGCTTGCATAATTTTAATGCCCAGGACTGTAGGCATCCTGGGCATTAAGCGAAGTAAAACGATTAGCCAACTGCAGCACTGACTCGACAGCCGAGCAGCAGCGGCAGGTTAAGCAGTCTATTTCTTGGGCGACAGCATCATAATCATATTTTTGCCCTCGCGTTTGGGGGCCTGCTGGATCTCGGCCACATTTTGCAGATCGGTGGCCATCCGCATCAGCAGGGTTTCGGCCAAGTCGCTGTGCTGGCTTTCGCGGCCTCGAAACATCACCGTCGCCTTGACCTTATCGCCATCGCCCAAGAAGCCCGTGGCGCGCTTGACTAGCACCTGGTAGTCGTGGTCCTCAATTTTGTAGCGCATTTTCACTTCTTTCACATCAGAAGTGTGCTGCTTCTTGCGCGCTTCTCTGGCCTTTTTCTCTTGTTCAAATTTGAATTTGCCGTAGTCCATGATCCGGCAGACAGGGGGATCGGCCTTGTCGCTGACGAGCACCAGATCTAGCTCTTTTTCTTCGGCCATGCGCAGCGCGTCCCGGGGAACCATAATCCCCAACTGGCTGCCATCCGAGTCAATCACTCGAATTTTAGGAAAGCGAATCCGTTCGTTGATGGTGGGTAAGTCTCGATTTTGTTTGTTGGGAAGGTTATTGGGCAAAGCCATGGGCAGTTGATTGTCTCGTGGATATCGCGTTTAGTGAGTTGCTGTTTTGCTTCGGTTAAGAAATAAGTCGCAGTTCGTAATTAGATTGCGGATCGTTAATCCAGGCTCTACTTAATAACAAATATGTTAAGCCCCATTCCTGGAAGTGGAACTATAGATTTGTTACATGCTGCTATTTTAGCTGCGTTGAGCAACTTCCCGCTTGGGGGCAACCAACTGTCTTCAGGTTTTGCCTCTATCCCCTTGGCCCAACCGCAGCTATCGCAGCAATCTGAGTCACGATATTTCCTGGAGCAATGCTGTGAAAGCCTGGATACAGCGCTTGGTTCAAGTTGCAGAATTCTGTCTGGAGTCGGCCTGTCCGCTCTGTAGCCGCTCGTCGCCTACGCCAGTCTGTTCAACCTGCCAGCAGCGGTTACAGCAGTCAGCCCTGACCAGTCCTGAGCAGTTCTGGCAGCCTCCCCTGCCCCTGTTTGCCTGGGGCCGCTACGACAATAGCCTAAAGCGGGCGATTGCAGCCCTCAAGTATGAAAACCAGCCCCGACTGGCCGAACCCCTAGGCCACTGGTTAGCCCAAAGCTGGCTGGCCTCTCCGCTCGCTCTAACCCGCCGCAACCTCTGGGTTGTGCCTATCCCGATGCACTCCGAAAAGCAGGCCCAGCGGGGCTTCAACCAGGCCGAACTGCTGGCCCGCGCCTTCTGCCACTCGACGGGGCTACCCCTCCAGCCCCAGGCCCTGCATCGCCGCCGAGCCACGGTTGCCCAGTTTGGCCTCTCAGCTACCGCTCGGCACGAAAACCTCTCGGGTGCGTTTGAGCTGGGTACCGCCCTGCCCGTCGGAGCTACTGTGCTGCTGCTAGACGACATCTACACGACCGGAGCCACCACCCGAGCGGCAGCCCAAACCCTGCGCCAGCGCTATTCGGTCTATGGCATGGCTGCGGTTGCTAAAACCGCTACGGCAGCAGTTCCCCTGTAGGCGTCCTAAGCACGATAGTTAGCAGAATGGCAGCACCGACTCAGAAGGGGCGGACTGGGGAGTTGGCCGGTCCTTGCAGCGGCAGGTCGGGTCCACCAAAAATCGGGCTGGGATCGAGGCCAGCAATTTGTTGAAATTGGGCCGGTGTGATCGTACTGGCAATCGGCTGCTCCTGCCAGATCTTGAGCTTCGCGTGGGCCTGCGTAAGAAACTCGGTTCCCCGCACTAGCGGCACAACCAACCAGTGGTCCAGCAGCGTTTCGACCAACGCCAGTTCAATCAAGGTGCAGGGATAGAGTTGCAGTAACTCTTCCAGATAAACTTCAAATCGATAGCTTTCGTTGCCATCAAGCGCGTAGCTACTGACGATATGCTTAACTCGCTGTCGATTCAGCTGTTCTCGAATATCCATTGTTTTCGAATATCCATGCCCGCCTGAAGTTACAATTTTCTTTCGTTAGAGCAAAACTTCTGCTCTAGATAAAAACTCTAAACGGTTTCGGAAGCGAGGGAAAGCACCCCTATAAAAAAATTTAGATAGCTCACCTGAGCGTCTCACTCACTGCGGCCTGTTACTGCGGCCTGTAAATCTGTCGGGATCAGCCAGCGATCTTCTCAAACCGAATCCAGTGAGATAACGTTTAGAGGGCGGGAGTTACAGTGTGCTTCACGCGGATGAAATGCGGGTGAAATACAAAGGGTATGGGGGCGGTGTCCCCACGCAAGGATTCCACCCCTGCATGTCCCCATTCACGTACCCCATTAGCCTGGGAAAGGCTGTGATTGCGTAATTAGGCTAAACAACAGGTTAAGGATATGACCGGAGAAGAGTTACACCAGCTGTTGCTCGCCAAGTGGGGCCGCTCGTTTGATGTGCAGCTACGACGGTCGCAGAATAAGGTTTTCCTGCAAGTCATGTGGAAGTATCTGGAGCAGGCTTCTTTTCCCATGAGTGAAACCGAATACCTGGCTCACCTGGATACGGTGGCCAGCTACTTGACCGCCTGGGGCAGTATCGATCAGGTCCAGAGTTTTGTTGAGCAAACCCGTGAACGCCCTCGGCTGGGCAAAGCTGTCAGTATTCCAATTGATCTGGGTGAGCGGGCTTCAGAATGGATTCTGGAACTTTAGACGTTTCAAATCAGACAGCGTCCCAAACAGGCCCTGTAAATAAAAAAGGGAAAAGGGCGTAGCAACTACGCCCCTACTGATCTACTTATAGTGACTTATAGTGCCGAACCGCTGATGTGAGCTAGTTCGAAGCGAAAGCTAACCACCCTGTGGCGTTTGCTCCAACAGGCCTTCATCAGTTGAGGCGCTCTTCGTAGGTCGGCTCAAACATTGCTGAATAGACAAAGCCCGCCAAAATTGCACCCAGGATTGGCGCTACCCAAAACAACCAGAGTTGTCCCACATGGGCTGCGCCCGCAAACAAAGCAACACCCGTGCTGCGAGCCGGATTCACCGAGGTGTTGGTGACTGGAATGCTGATCAGGTGGATCAGCGTCAGCCCCAAGCCAATCGCCACTGGTGCAAAACCCGCCGGGGCGCGGCTGTCGGTAGAGCCCAGAATAATTATCAGGAACATGAAGGTCAGCACGACTTCCGTAATTAGCGCAGCCAGCAAGTCATAGCCGCCGGGAGAATGCACGCCAAAGCCGTTTGTGGCGAGGGGGTTAGAGCCAGACAGGGCAAAGCCCGGACGTCCGCTCGCAATCAGGTAGATTAATCCACCGGCCACAATCGCACCCAAAACTTGAGAAACAATGTAGGGCAGCAAATCGGAACTGGGAAACCGCTTTCCAGCCCACAGTCCAAAGGAAACTGCCGGGTTGAAATGTCCACCGGAGATGTGACCCAGAGCATAGGCCCCGGTCAAAACAGTCAGACCAAACGCCAGGGAAACACCGAGAAAACCGAGACCGAAGAAGTTGCTGGGTCCATCGGGAGCAGCCGTGTAGGGAAAGGCAGCCGCCAGAACGGCGCTACCGCAGCCCCCCAGCACAAGCCAGAATGTTCCAATGAACTCCGCAATACAGCGTTTCGTAAGTGGCATTTTATTAGACTCCTTAGACTTTATAGGAGAGTTGAGGGTATAGCTTCAAATACATGCCTTTTCTCCGGCTGACAGGAAAACATCACAGCCCACTGCAAAACTGCGAGCTTCTAAAGACGGTGACAAAGCTGCGATTTCACTACTTAAGCAAGCGTTAGCGCAACTTAATTATGATTTAGCCCTGCATCAGCCAAAAAAATCATCTTTTTGAATCTATTGTCAGCATAATATCTGAAAATTTTAAATTTTTACAGCAATACCAAATTTTTACAGAATCTATCTCAAGTTAGATACAGCGTTTTGTACAACGATCTGGCACAATAGTGGGAGTTTTCAATCTGAATAGCTATGAAGCCCTACTCCCTCGACCTACGCGAAAAAATTATCAGTACCTACGAGGCAGGCAATACTTCAATTCGTCAGGTGGCA
>JBJTUI010000419.1:0-4217 GCA_046080625.1 Elainella sp.
CTACTGGATTCAAACCCAGACCGCCACCCCCGATCCCAACACCGGCACGGGCGTGATTGTGCTGTATGACGAAATTGGCTATCCGCTGACGGCCCAGATCACCACCTCCCTGCCGGGCAGTCGCTCCTCCGTGCATAACCACGGAAACTGGGGAGTGGTAGCCGTCCTCAAGGGCGAGGAACGCAATCTGCTCTGGTGTCGCCAGCCTGCCCCCAACTCTGACTGGGTCGAGCCAACCGCAGAGGTGACGCTGCTGCCGGGAGATATCATCAGCTTTACGCCCGGTGCGATCCACAGTGTTTCGGTGGTCGGGGATGAGCCAACCGTTACCTTTAGCCTGTATGGCGAAACCCATCACTCCAGACGGTTCGAGTTTGACGTGGCCAACCACACCGCTAAAAACTTCTAGAGTGCTGCAACTCGATATGAAAGTCTGCTTGAAGCTCTGTGCTATAGGTTTGGTGATGTTCATTCTGGTTTCGCCCGCGCTGATCCTCTGGCGGGTTTGGCAGAGCCATGGCGATCTGACCCAACGGCTGGCCCTGACTGAAAGCCTGACTGAAAGCCTGCCTGGGAGCCTATCTGCCGGGTTAACTAGCAATTCGGCCCCACTTTCCCTGACTGTCCTGCCCTCGTTTGATTTGCTCGATGCTGCGGGACAGCCGCCGATCTGGACAATGGCTGCTGTGGCGATACTCTCTGTCTATTTGGGGTTTGTCGGCGCGGTGCTGCTGGGGTTTTATGCGGGGCTGCTGTTGAATCATCGCTATCAGAGCCGCCGCGACCGAGCGCTGAAGCAGCAGGTGGCCACCCTGGAAAAGATCTGGCAGCAGAGTCTTTTTTAGATATTTCTTCTGGCTTCTCAGCGTCTATTTAGCATTGCTTGGTAGATTCAGTGATTTAGATTCAGTGATTTAGATTTATCGGGTCTTCTTGATTTATAGGGTTATTACAGAGCGCTTGATCGATCGGTTTACTCCACCTCCAACCCCAGGCTAAACCCATGACAGAACCACTCACCCAAGACCGCCCGCAAAACCGCCAGGAACGATATCTGGAGCTGATTCAACAGTTGATGAGCTGCCCGAACGGTCAGGAGCCGGAAGTCCTAGATGCCCAGCCCGACCTGCTGGATGCCGAGTTTGTCCAAATTTTGGTCAAGGTGGGGACAATGATGGCCCACGAGGAAAATCAGGCGGGGGCTCAGTTCTTGTTTCACGTGGCCCGCGAGCTGGCGATCCAGCTCAACCTCTACCCCCAATCTGCGGTACAGGAGTAGTTTTGTCCTATGACAGCCCTCGAATCGACTCAAGATGTGGGTCAACTGGCAACCGAGTTCTTGATGGCCGACCTGGAGATTCCCAGCGAAGACCAGGAGTGGTTTTCCGTATTGAGCGCCCGCCCGATCGGGGAAACCTGGCACGTGGTGGAAATTGGCGTTGAAGGTCTGCCCGACAAATGGGTGTTGCAGGTATATGACACGGGCGAATGCGACCCCTGCTATACGTTTAGCTCACCTGTGAAAGCCACAGAGGCAGACACGGGCCTGGAAGACCTGCCCGAAGCGATTGCCCAGATTTTGGCCAACGAACGCAGTCGGAAGTAGGGGGCGGCAAATCAGCTTCGGTTTAGCTCACGTCAGCGATTGGAGAGAGATTTGGTAGGGGCATTGCTTGACGAGCAGGGATGATACGACAATCATTAAAATACTCCCTGCCTCTCCCCTGCCATGTGCCAACTGCTTGGAATGAACTGCAATGTGCCCACCGACATTTGCTTCTCGTTTGAAGGGTTCTCGGCGCGGGGCGGTAAAACGGATGAGCATCAGGACGGCTGGGGCATCGCGTTTTTTGAGGGCGTGGGCTGCCGGATCTTTCTGGATGAAAAATCCTCGTTTGCCTCGCCCGTCGCGGATCTGGTGCGGCGCTATCCGATCAAATCCAAGCATGTGATTGCCCATATCCGCAAGGCCACCTTTGGAGCAGTTGCCCTGGAAAACTGCCACCCGTTTCAGCGCGAGCTCTGGGGCCGCTACTGGATCTTTGCCCACAACGGCGACCTGCCCGATTTCTACCCCGACAGCGCCGGGTTCTATACGCCCGTCGGCCAAACCGACAGCGAACGCGCCTTTTGTTTAATTCTCAACACTCTGCGCCAGACCTTTCCCGACGGCAAACCGCCCCTGGAAAAGCTTTACCGGGTGCTACAAACCGTCACCAGCTCCATTACTCCCAAGGGCAGCTTCAACTATCTGCTGTCCGACGGCGAACATTTTTTTGCCCATTGCTCCACCAAGCTCTGCTACATCGTCCGCCAGGCTCCGTTTGCCGCAGCTCACCTGATTGACGCCGACCTGACCGTCGATTTTCAGGAACTGACCACACCCAGCGACCGGGTAGCACTGATCACGACCGTGCCGCTGACCGACAACGAAGTCTGGACAACCATCCAGCCCGGCGAACTGCTGGTGTTTCAGGACGGCCTGCCGCTGCCGCTCGAATCGACAGTTGAGCCAACAATTGAGCTACCCAGTCAACCACCAAGCAAACCACCGGTTGGAGAGGGGCAGCCGCTCTAACGTCGCTAGCCTGGGTCAGTTTGGTCCAGGGGCATCTCGCTGGAAGTAAAAAGCAGGATTTTGTCAATCCAGCAAAATTTTGGTAGCCCGAACCAGCCAGTCTCAGTATTCTGTAGTTGTAACCATTAAGTTGCGAGTTGTAATGTATCGCAAAGTTTGGTTAGACCAGTTTTATAGCGCTACGCACTCAACTTAGGACAGAAGGGGGTATGGGGGCTGCGCCCCCAGCTAGGGGTTCCACCCCTGCACCCCGTCCTAACCAGAAAGACTATGGCTATAGTTGGACCAGGTTTGGTCAGACCAGGTTTGGTTAGACCAGGTTTGGTCAGGTCAATTAGGGCCAGAACCAGTTGGATCGTTCGGCGAGATATTCATTTATTCCGAATGACCTATGGATCAGGCAGCTTTCAGCAGAACGTTTAGATAAACACAAGGGAGATCAGTATGGTACAAATTTTGGAACAGCAAATCTCTGAAACACTGACGAATCGAGAGAAACCTGCCATTGCCCAAATCGCCTCATCCGAAAGTTTGTCACCATCTACTAGCTCACAGTTGTCCGGTGGGGTATTGATGACTTTTGTGAGCTGGCTGTTTCTGATTGGTTCCCTGATTTTCCAACTAGATGCGCTGCTCGAACTGACAGAAAGCTGGAGCCAGGGTTTGAATCTGCATGTGCTGTTTCACCTATCAGCCAGCTTGCTGTTTACCGTTGGCTCACTGCTGTTTGTGATTCAGGATCAGCAGTAGCTAGTCGCCTAATCTGCCGGGCTAATAGGCTGGGCCGATGGAACAACTCAACCCTGTGGGCAGAGGCTTCTCGAATCTCGCCTGTCCTACCTGGCGCTGAGGCGATGCTTGTCCTCGGCGCTTTTGAATGCTGCTTTGTCTCATAGACATCGGGTAGCGTCAGTTCCGCTTTGCCGCCCTCAAAAATCTACCTTTGGGCCAGAACAGAGAGTGGCGGACTCGTGCCCAAAGATAGACAAAGGCCAGCGCTACAGGCACTAAACTCTGAGGTGAGTGGCAGCGCACAAATATTCGAGAAAATTTTATGATCTATTCATCAACTCGGCCCCTGGCAGTAGTCACGGGTGCCTCCAGCGGCATTGGCTACGAGCTAGCTAAACAATTCGCCCAGAACGGATTTGACTTGCTTATCACCGCAACCGGGGAAAGCATCCAACAGGCTGCCCAAGCGCTGGAGCAACTAGGAGCTCGAGTTGAAACGGTAGAAGCCGACCTAGCAACCTATGACGGGGTAGAAAAGCTCTATAGCGCCATCCAGTCCCTGGGGTGTCCTGTCAATGCGATTGCGATCAATGCGGGTGTGGGCGTAGGGGGTGCGTTTATCGAAACCGATTTGCAGGCAGAGCTTAACCTGATTCAGCTGAATATTACCTCAACCGTTCATCTGGCCAAACGGGTGATCACAGACATGGTGAATCGCGGCGCAGGTAAAGTCCTTTTCACCTCCTCGATTGCCTCCCAGGGACCACAGCCCTTCCAGTCAGTTTACGCGGCCTCCAAGGCGTTCGTTCAGTCGTTCTCAGAAGCGATTCGCAACGAGCTGAAAGACACAGGCGTGACGGTCACGGCCCTGATGCCGGGTGCTACGGAAACCAACTTCTTCCATCGG
>JBJTUI010000420.1:0-13640 GCA_046080625.1 Elainella sp.
ACAAAAATTGTGGTCCAGATCAGCGGAATCGCCGGTTCAAAAAACAGCCAGCGGGGACGTTCTAAATGCGTTGCCCAGGGAATATCGCGGGGGCGAATCAGAAAACTTCCGAAGGCCACCACCAGCGCCACCGCATTGCAGATTAACCAGACTTTTAGCATAGATTTGCTTTTAGCTCACCTGTTTAGCTCGCTAGTCTCTTATCAGTACTATTCAATGTACCTAGAATAGACGAACTGCCATACAAGATCCTGCCTCTAGAGACATACCCCAATCCCTACTTTCGGCCAGTCTTTCAACCAATCCTTCAACCAGCCTGTTAATCTCACCCCCTCACCTCCTCACCTCCTCACCTCCTCACCTCCCCATCTCCCCCATCTCCCCACCCCTCACCCCCTCCCCCCCTCAACTCCCGCTGCACATCCCGCCGAATCTCAGGCAGACGACCATAGACTGTACCAGGACACCGGGTTGCGACCCGATCCTGGTGGCCCAGCAGTCGGGGCAGAGAGCGGGTGCCAAAATCAGCGGTGATCGTGCTGACGGGCGTCACGGGATCGGTGATGTTGAAGCGGCGACAGAGCAGGGTACAGAGGTTGATCACGGCGTCATACTGGAGAGCACCAATTTGCAGCGAGCCCTGGAAGTCGCCATCCACCGCGACGCCGATCCCGTCATTAATAATGTCGTGGGCTCCGCGTTTACGGCTGGAACGGCCTTCGTAAACCCGCCCGCTGGGCATGACGATGTAGTGGTAGCCAATGTCCGAATAGCCGCTGCTGTTGAGGTGAATGTCAAGAATGCGGCGCATCCGCAGAATCTCCTGCTGCTGGGTGGCGTTGCTGGGCAGCAGGGCAATAACGGTGTGGTGGAGGGTGATCCGGCGCGGGTTGAGCAGGTCGCTGATCCCTTCGGGCGTGGTGGTGGCCGTCCAGATGCTGCGGGCAAACAGCTTCAGGGCCGATTGGGCAGGCAGCACCGTCAGCTCAAGCTGGGCGCTTTCCTGGTCTGAGGCAATCACTTCGACCGCGCGTTTGCCCGGTTGGGAGAGCCAGAGGTTTGCCTGCCAGCGCTGATTTTGCACGGTAGGACGGGCCAGGATGAACTGCCGGTCTACCCGCACCACTAGCTGTTCGCCGTCGGCAAAGCCCCGGGCCTCGCCGCGCAGCACAAAATCGTCCTCGGCGTAGATCGGCTGACTGGGCGGCGTAATCACAATGCGGGGCGAGGCGGCAACCACGGTGATCGTCACGGTTTCGCTCAGGGCGGCTGGGCTGACCGCCTCTACGGCGGCGGTGATGCGACGGCTGCCAGCCTGCAAAAACTGAAACTGGGTCCGCCAAGTGCCATTGGCCGCAACCGTGCCAGCGCTGGTTTTGAGCTGGTTGTCGATCCGCAGCGTCACGGGCTGGTTGACCAAACCGCTGGCCTGTCCGGCGATCTCAAACTCCTGCCGCACTGCTACCTGGCTGGGCACCGTAGTGATGCTGATATTGGCCGTGGCCGGATTCAGTACAGTAACCGTGACGGGTGGGCTGGTAAACGAGGCTCCCTGGGCGTTGCGGCTGGAGAACACCAGCTTGCGATTGCCCAACTCGTTGAGCTGAAACCGGACGCTCCATTTGTCGCCCGCTGGAATCGTCCCCGCCGCAAACTGGAACCGATCGTCCACCGTGAAGGTGAGCGGCCTGCCGTCCAGCCCCACGGCCAGCCCGTTGATCGTAAACCCCTGATCCTGCTCTACCTGGTGCGGAAATGACGTGACCTGGAGGGCCGGAGCCGCCCCATTCACCACCGCAATCTGAATCGTCTCGCTCCGCACCTCCTGGCCCGCGCTGTCCTGGGTCAAAATCACCAGACTGCGGCTCCCCGGACTGGTAAACCGAAACCGAAAGCTCCAGAGACCGTTGCTGGGCACTGCCCCGGCTCCCATCTGGTAGCGATTGTCAATCACCAGCGTCAGCGGCTGGCCCGCCAAACCCTGGGATGTACCGCTAATACTCAGATATTCTTCTACCCGGATCTCGCTAGGAAACGTCGTAATTTGTAGCGTTGCCAATGGTGCCCTTTCTCCTATTCACGCCTTGTCCGCCAGGGATGCTATCACCCATCCGTGGCTTAATTCATCCAGATTTTAATCTACTCGGTTCCGGCTTGAACCGCTTCGTGATCAATATTCAAGGTTGATGCAGCCACCGATTCACGCCTCGGCTCGCAAGATGCAGACCTGGATACCGAACTAGGGACAGGCGGGCCTGAGCGCCTGTAGAGCCAGTTGGGGCAGCTGTTCAGCAAAAGCCGGATCGAGCGGCAGATGTCCCACCAGCAGCCGAAGATAGATGGCTCCATAGAGAACGTCGATCGCCATGTCTGGGTCGAGATCGGCAGCAAATTCACCCGCCTGCATCCCCTGTTCGATCACCGCCCTGGCTGCGGCCCGACGCGGGTAGAGAAAGCGGTCGCGATAGCTAGCCAGCGCCTCGGGGCAGGATTGTCCTTCGGCAATGATCTGGGCAACAATCCGTCCATATTCGCCGCTGAATGCTTTGATCAGCAGCTGCATCTGCTGGGTAATCGCGTCTGTAGCTGACAAATGCTCTGGAAAAGCAATTTCGGGCATTAGCTTCTCCAGAACTGCATCCATGACAATGGCGGCCTTGTTGGGCCACCAGCGGTAAATCGTGGTTTTGCCCACCCCCGATTCGCGGGCAATGGCCTCAATCGATAGCTCGCGCAGCGTTGTAGTTTTGAGCAGCCGCCAGGCAGCCGCCAGAATCGCCGCTCGTGACTCCTCTGAGCGAGGCCGACCCATGCGCTTGGATTCATTGAATTCGGAAGTTTGAGTCATATTTCACTTCTTGCTTGACAACCCGATTTTATTCTAATACGATACGTGTCATAAATAAACGATACGAAACGGAGCGAAACTAATGCTTCTACGGCAGGTGCAACGACCAAACTGGCGAATTGAGCGACGGGGTCAGGCCAAACCGCCGCGCTACAAAGTGTTTCTGCTGACCTGGCTGGCTATCTACCCGCTGATTACCGGAATCATGCTGCTGCTGGGCGACTGGCTCAACAGGCTGCCGCTGCTGCTACGAACCCTGCTGCTGACGGGGCTGCTGGTTTATCTGATGACCTACGTTGTCATGCCCAAGCTGATGAAGGTATTCGATTCCTGGCTGTTCAAGGGCTACTAATCAGAAAAAACTCTGGCAGGTGAGAAGACCAGTTGGAATTTAATCTGTAAACACCTCTAATACAAATCGGAGAACTAAAATGACGACATTCATTGGAAAAGTAGCGCTTATCACAGGTGGAACATCGGGTATTGGTCGGGCAACCGCTGTTGCCTTGGCCCAGCAGGGCGCGAAGGTGGTTGTGGCCGGACGCAGGCTGACGGAGGGCGCAGCTGTGGTCAGCGAAATTCAGGCCCTGGGCGGCGAGGCGCTGTTTGTGCCGACCGATGTCTCCCAGGAAGCTGAGGTGCAGACTCTGGTTGAAAAAACTCTCGCCTACTACGGACGGTTGGATATTGCCTTCAACAATGCTGGCGTTGAGCAAGACCCGACTCCGTTAACTGAGCAAACCGAGGCCACCTACGACCGGATCATGGATATCAACGTCAAGGGGGTCTGGCTGTCGCTGAAGCATGAAATCCCGGCGATGCTGCAAACTGGCGGCGGCGCAATCGTCAACACCAGCTCGATCATGGGCCTAGTGGGCGGCGCGACTGTCCCAATCTATAACGCCAGTAAACATGCGGTTGAGGGTTTAACCAAATCGGTGGCGCTGGAATATGCCAGGGCTGGAATCCGTGTCAATGCTGTCAGCCCTGGCCCAATTCAAACCGAGATGTTTGACCGTTTTGCTGGGGCCAACCCGGAGGCGGGCGAATATTTCAAAACCGCAACGCCGATGGGGCGAGTTGGTCAGGCCGAAGAAGTCGTGAGTGCCGTTCTCTGGCTGGTTTCTAGTGGCGCTTCCTACACCACGGGCCAGTCAATTTCGGTAGATGGTGGCTACGTTGCCCAGTAAGGTCTTGTTTATTCTAAAGATATAGAGCTAAAGATATCTAGGAGAGCAAAAATGGTCACAGTACAGTTATCTCAGCAGTCGTCACAACAGTCATCACAGCCACAAGCTTCTCAGCCAATTAGCGATCGTCTTTCCTTTAACCCTGCTCGAACTATGTCAACCCATCCGCTCCAGTCCATGCAGATCGATCATGTTTGTCTGAATGTCTCAAACTACGAAGAAACGTTGCGCTGGTATCAGGAAAAGCTGGATGCCACAGTCACCCGCGAATGGACTGTCGATGTCTTTCCCGACCTGAAGCTAGCCTACCTAGATGTCTACGGCTTCCGAATCGAAGTCGTTGGCACCCACGCACCCCAGCCCGGAATGCCCGTCGCTCAAGATTTTGGTCAGGCTCTGCGGCTGGGCGGCATTGGCCACTTCTGCTTTCGAGTCGCAGATGTCGATACCCTGCTGGCCGAACTCAACCAGCGCGGTGTTCCTACCTTTGTGCCGCTGGGCAGCTACCCCGATGCGGGCGTGCGGCTCTGTTTTATCCAGGACAACAACGGCAACCTGATTGAATTCGTCACGCCTTTGAAATGAGAACGTATTATTGCCTACTCAATATCCCGCCCGCAAGTCAACTCTCTGCATTACGCAAGAGGCGGGTGGGTCATGGGGGAAGGGACAAGATCTGAGTATTCCTGTAGACCGGCGACTCTGGTGCGGGGGCAAGCGATTAGTGACAGGTGTCATGGTGCAATCGTGACACTTGAGCGATGTCTCGGGCTGACAGGGATTGATATTCTGAGCCTATCCGATCAGCTACTGGAGCCTCACCCATGCCTGCTGCCCAAATGCCTGTTTCAACATCTGCCCCCACCCCTGCCCCAATTGCCGCACCCAGCCAGCCCGACCTGCCCCCAGTCCTAGCCGACCAGACGGTGATGAGTTTGCTCAAGACCTACCAGCTCCTCCCCCATCTCTGGCGCGAGCTGGCCATCGATCGGGCGATTGCGCCGTTTGGCTGTACAGATGCAGAGGCAGATGTCGTGCGGCAAAGCTTTTTTGCCCAACAGGGAATGCCAGAGCAGCAGTGGCTGGAGGCTCAGGGCGTCGATCTGGAGGAAGTGATGGCTCCGCTGCGTCGGGGAGTGCGGATTGAGAAATTCAAACAGGCTACCTGGGGCCATACGCTTGAATCCTATTTTCTCCAGCGCCAGCCGCAGCTCGATCAGGTGATCTACTCGATGATTCAGCATTCCGACAGCGATCTGATCACCGAACTCTATTTTCGGCTCCAGGAGGGCGAAGCAACTTTTGCCGAACTGGCCGCTGCTTACTCTCAGGGATTGGCCGGACAAACCAGGGGAATGATGGGTCCGGTAGAGCTGGGCGATCTGCATCCCAGGCTGGCCACCCTGTTTCGGCAGAGTCAGTCCCGGCAGGTTGTCAAAACCTGGGTTGGCGACTGGTATATCCTGGCCCAAATTGAGGTGAAAATTCCGGCCCAGCTCGATGCCCAGATGCGGCAGCGGC
Organism: Elainella sp.; assembly: GCA_046080625.1. Lineage (GTDB taxonomy): Bacteria > Cyanobacteriota > Cyanobacteriia > Elainellales > Elainellaceae > Elainella. Next base: position 5,560 of record JBJTUI010000420.1, read on the forward strand.
TGCTGGACGAGCGCTATGCAAACTGGTTGCAGCAGGCGATTAACCAGCCAGCTGCAGTTGTTTAGCCAGAAGCGAAGTTTCAGATTAGGATCAAGCGATTGTGTCCCTGGCTGCTGCAAACCAAGCAAATTTGCCCATGATCTCCCCAGAACCACCCCTGCCTTCCCAATCGATTTCTACAGCATCGGCCCCATCGGCTCAAATCGAGCAACTCGCTCGACAGGTGCGGCAGCTCCAGCAGGACAAGGCCGACCTGGAAATTCTGCTGGAAACCGCCACCGAGCACGCTACCGCCGTTGAAACAGAACTGGCCAAAGCCGAGGCCGAACTACGCCGCGCCCTGGAGCAGGAGCGGCAGCTCAACCAGCGGATCGAAGAACTGGCCACTTTGGAGGAGCGCAACCGGATCGCCAGAGAAATCCACGACTCGCTGGGCCATCTGCTGGTGGGGCTGAATATCCAGATGGAAACCGCCCTGGCCCTCTGGGAGGAGCAGCCGGAGCGGGCGCTGGCCTTTTTGACTAAAGCCAAACAGCTGGGCTCAGATGCCCTCCAGGCGACCCGAGAGTCTGTGGCCGACCTGCGGTATGACCCCATGGCGGGTCGCTCTCTGCCCGAGGGAATTACCGCCCTGGCCGCCGAGTTTTACGAGACTACGGGTATCCAGCCCTGCTGTACCTTCCAGCTTCAGCGTCCCCTATCCCATGCCGTCAGCATCGTGCTGTATCGCATCGTGCAGGAGGGGTTGACCAACATCTGCAAGCACGCCCAGGCCAGCACTGTAACGATTCAGCTTCAATCAGACGAAACGGGCTTAGGGCTGGTGGTGCAGGACAACGGGCGCGGTTTTGACCCAACGGCCCACCGAGCTGGATTTGGGCTACAGGGCATGCAAGAGCGAATTACGGCTCTGAAGGGCGATCTGGCGGTCAGCAGTGCTCCGGGTGCGGGCTGCTGTATTCGCGTGACGTTACCGACCTTGAGCCAGCTAGGTCGATAGTTGTAAAATATTCGTAGGGTAATCGTAGCCCAACTATGCGGGCAGCTAAAGTTAGGTAGGACAAAGCGATGTATACGGTAATCTCCCTCGAACAAACCAGACTCGCTCCAGGTACAGTTGTCCGAATGCCCGGAACCTGGCAGGATTATCAGGCGCTCTGTGGCAGTCGAGGAGATGGCTCAATTCCCCGAATCAAGTACCGTGAGGGGGAGATTTTATTGATGAGTCCAATGCCCAAGCATGGTCGCGAGGCTAATATTCTAGCTGATGTTGTAAAAGTCCTACTCGACAGTCAGGATCGCAACTACGAAGCGTTCACGCCTGTGACAATGGAGCTACCAGAGGAAAGCGGCATCGAACCAGACTACTGCTTTTACATTGACAATTGGCAGGTGGCCTGCGGCAAAGATCGAATTGACTGGCGCAGCGAACTCCCTCCCGATTTAGTGATCGAAATTGATGTCACTTCCTATTCCGATGTGAATGATTATCTGCCTTATCAAGTTCCAGAAGTTTGGCTGTTCAAGAAAAGTCGCTTGAGCATTCACGGTTTGGAAGCTGGAGCGTATCACGAGCGATCAAACAGCCGTTATTTTCCTGAAATCGGCTTAGCTCAGCTGATTGCGACCTGTCTAGAGACGGCAACTGAACGGGGAACTGGCGTTGCGATTCGCGAATTGCGGCAGATGTTGCCCACGCCCTAGAACATCAGCCGAAGCGAGGGCATCAAGCGCTGGAGATTCTTGAGTGAACGGCCCTGCCAGGGGATGTCATCAGAGCCTTTAATGGTGAGCTGAATTGTTTCTTGTTGCCGCAGCTTGATCACAAACTTGGATAGGACGTTGATCCCAGAGGTGTTGAGAAACTTGAGGTTCTGCAGATCCAACGTGACCTGGGGCGGCTGGGCGGCCACGACCTGATCGAGTAGGGCAGCAATGGGCGCATAGTCTGCGGTACCGGGAAGACGCAGGGTGCCCCAGCAGCAGATCACCTGCTCTTCTGGGCTGTAGCTAACGCCATAGTCTTCAGTTTTGATTTCCATAGGGGGCTTATTCAAAAATTTAACGGGCTATTTTGCCTGATTTAAGTGGAATTTCGCTGCAGGTGACTATAGATTTAAATACACCATAATGGTGACAATAGAGATATCTGAGGTGTGGGGTTCAAACTTCCAGCCGATTTTGGCCTGATAGTCGCTCATTAGCGTCAAAAAGCCCAGCCGTGAGCCGGTACTGTGGGGATCGGCGGCGTTGCGCTCTAGCTGGCGCAGCAGCAGCTTGCTGGGGTCTTCCGAGAGCAGTTCCCGGATGAAGGCTTGAAGCTGCGCTACAGCATGAGGATTCAGGGCGTTGCTGACCTCAAACACCAGGCTGTTGGGTAACAGGCGCAGGGTCAGGCTGATCGGCAGGTTCGCGCTGCGGTCACAAAACTTCATGGCGTTTTCCAGCAGTTCGTTGGCGATGAAGTTGACCTGATCCTGCCATTTGGTGGTGCAGGAAATCGAGGTAGGGGCAGCGTCCTCCTTAGAGGCGGAGTCGGGGCAGAAGGTCGCGAAATAATCGGCAATGAAGTTGGCTGAGAGGGCGTTTTTGCGCCAGCGCTGCTGAAGCGAAGTTGAGCCAGGAGAAAACGCAATCGTCAGGTATTCCTGGCTCTCCGCCAGTTCCCGGTAGTCTCCCCAAATACTGCTGGTCTGGTTCACGCTGAATTCTTGCATGATTTCGGTTGCCGTTCTCTGGCTGCCCTGGTTGCAGGTTTACTCGTCTTCTAGTTGACGCGCCTCAGGTTTACTCCAGCCGTTTAACTACTAGCAGGGTAACATCGTCAAACACTTTCTGATCACCAATATGCGCCTTCAGGTTTTGCACGACGGTTTCGCAGATCTGGGCGGCGGGCAGCTGCCAGACAGCGCCGATTACGGCACAGAGGCGCTCGACGCCGTATAGCTCTCCCGTCAGGTTAGCAGCTTCCGGGATGCCGTCGGTGTATAAGACAATGCCGTCTCCCGGCTCCAGATGCAGTTCAATCTGGGTCACAAATGAGTTAACGTCTGGAATCAGGCCAATCGGAAAGCCCAGATCGACCGTATCGATCCGCTGGATCTGGTGGTCGGCTCGCACCAACAGCACCTCCTCGTGCTGGCCACTCAGCCGCAGGCGTCCACTGGTCGGTTCGTAGGTCAAAACAGCCAGGGTGAGGTTGCGGTCGGAGTTGATCCGGCGGGCGTTCTCGTAGATCACCTGATTCAGCGTCTGGAAAAACCTGGCTGCATCGGTTTCTCTGGGGTCGGTTTCTCCAGCCTGCACCAATGTCCGGATCGCTGTTTGCAGCATCAGCATCAGCAGACCGCTCTCCAGGCCGTGGCCGGTAATATCGCCGATGCCGATCGTGATCTGGCCGCCGATTTGCAAGACATCGTAGTAGTCGCCGCCCACCTCGTCGGCTGGCTGCATGAAGCCAAAAATATCCAGGCTTGAGATCTGCTCCAGCTCCTGCGGTTTGGGCAGCATCATCTGCTGGATCTGGCGGGCCACGCTGAGCTCAGCGCTCATCCGCAGGTTCTCGGTTTCCAGCCGCTGGTTCAGCAGGGTGATTTCCCGGTTGGCCGTGGCCAGCTCCGAGGTGCGGGACTCGACTTTCTGCTCCAGGGTTCGGTAGAAGGAAGCGTTTTCCAGGGCGATCGCCGCCTGGGCCGCCAGCACTTGCAGGATCGTCAGGCGCTCTGGGGTAAAGGCATCGGCAGTGAGGTTGTTTTCCAGGTAGAGCAGGCCGAGCAGATTGCCCTGGTTGAGAATCGGCAGACAGAGCACCGACTGGGGCCGCGCCCGCAGGATGTAGGAGTCGGCGGTAAACCGGCCTTCCACCGCCGCATTGCCCAACACCACGGCCTCCTGGCTATGCTGGACGTAGCGGATCAGGGTCAGGGGCAGCAAGGACTCGGAGGGCGGCTGGGGGAGCAGGGTTTGAACCTGGAGCGGTTCGGTCGGGTTGCTCTCTCCGGCCACGGCCACGTACAGCTCGTCCTGCCGCAGCAGCAAATAGCCCCGCTGGGCACCGGCATTCTCGATCAGGAGGGTCATCAGCTGCACCAGCAGTTTGTCCAGCACAATCTCGCTGGAAATCGCCTGGGAGGCTTTCAGCAGGGCTTCCAGATCCAGCATTTCGCTCCAGACGAATTGGTTTATCGTCTCTTCGCCACTGAGCGAGTGATTTGAAGAGAGAAACTGGGGAAAGCGGGTTTCGAGCTGGTCTACTTTCCGGGTTGCCCCCCAGCGCCGGTAGAGCTGATGCGCCCGCCGCAGATAGAGCTGGGCAAAGTCGGGCTTCTGCTGGCTGAGCCAGAACTGGGCAGCGCAGTCGTTGGCCAAAGCCTCGTGCAGGAGAAAGCCCTGCTGGCGGGCCGCCTGAATCGCCTGGTCGTAGGTCTGGGCCGCCTGCCACACCTGCCCCTGCACCTGGGCCTGCTCGGCCTCCAGAAGCTGAGCCAGATGCTGAAAGTTCTCCGGGCAGTGGGTTGCCCAGCTCTGGAGCTGCTGCTGGTGTGCGGCCAGCCTGGACTGGAATTCAGCCTGCTCTGGGGCTGGGGCAGTAGGGGAGAGCCGCGCCAGCACCAGCCCGCTGTAGAAGTGATATTCCACCGTGGAGACGACGCCCAGGATATAGGGCAGCAGGGTTGCAGCCGCCTCAACTGCCGCCAGAGCTGCACCGAACTGGCCGTCCAGGTAGAGGCTCAGGGCCGTCAGGATCTGGTAGCGACAGAGGCCGCTGAAGCTGCGGTGGGCTTCGCAGGTCTGGGGAAACTTGGCTGGATTCAAAACGGGCAGCTTTTGCCAGATCGGCTCGGCTGGTTCGCCCATCAGATTGAACAGGGTGAGCTGGTAGGCGCTGAGGGCGTCGATTGCCCACTGGTTGCGGCTGCGCTGACAGAAGCTGTTTGCCTCCAGCAGGTCTTCCAGCAGCAGGGTGAGCGGTTTGCCCTGAAAAAACAGATTTGTGATCCGGTAGCTGAGGCTGTAGCCGACGTACTGAATTTCGCCCGACTCTAACCCGGCCTGGACACCCTCGCGGTTGATTGCGTCTGCCTGCTGCACCGGCTTCACCCAGGAATGGACAAAATTACTCAGAATAAAGCAGGCCCGCGATTTCTGGGTGAGGTTGCTGTAGCGTTCGCTCAGCCGCAGCGACACCAGACAGGATTCGTAGCCCGCCCGATATTCGCCCAGCACCGACCCCAGCAGCGTCCCGTAGTTGGAATAGCCGTAGCAGGACTCGGGACTGTTGCCCTGTTCGCAGAAGAAGTTGAGCGACAGCACGACAACTACCTGCCAGAGCTGCTGCTGGTAGCGGTAGGCCGCAGACCCCAGGTTAGAGAGCAGCTTCACCACCAGTCTGGCACTGGGGTCGGTGATTTCCGGCAGCTCCAGCAGATCCACGAGCTGGCGCTGGCCCAGGTTGGCCCGCAGTTTGGCATGTTCTGCCTCAAACACCGCCTGGAAGTTTGCTTCCGGCAGCTCGACGCCCAGCCGCTGTAGCGCCTCCCGTCCGGCCTGGATCGCCTCGGCGTACTGGGACCGCACCGTGTATTGAATCACCAGCAGGTTATAGGCTTCGGCCTGATCGAGCGGCGAGCTAGCCTGGGTCAAAATCGTCTCGATTAGCTGCTTCGAGGCGGCAAAGTCGCCCAGCAGGTAGTTCACTTCCGCCAGCTCTTGGTGCAGGCTGAGGGCGAGCTGTTGCCAAGGCTCGGCTCCCAGGCAGGCCAGTCCCACGCTTAGATAGTCGCGGGCGGCGCTGTAGGCAGTGGCCTGTTTGGCGCGGCGGGCGGCCTGCAGGTTGAGTTCGGCCAGAGGGATCTGGGCGGCTGGCTCGGTCAGCAGGTCGCGCCCCAGGTTGAGGTGGTCCACGATTTCAAAGATGCGGGCAGGATTCTGATCCCTGCCCCAGGTTGCCAGCAGGAGCTGACCAATTTTCAGGTGGGTGGCCCGCTGGTCTGAGGACGAAATCAGGCTGTAGGCGGCCTGCTGTACCCGGTCGTGGGAAAACCGATAGCTGCTGCGCCGTTCGGCCTTGGCGGTTGCGCCAATCAGCTCCGATTCCAACCCCACCGCCAGGGGCGGCAGCAGTTCAGCAACGGGGCGCTGACAGACGACGGACAGGGTGTCGGCATCAAATCTGGGGCCAATGCAGGCGGCCAGAGCCAAAATCTGCCGGGTGAGGTTGGGCAGCTTGCCCAGGCGGTTCAGCATCAGATCGACCACATTGTCGGTGATGCCCAGAGATTCGATCCGCTCCAGGTTCCACCGCCAGCGATGGCGGGCTCTATCAAAGCTGAGGATCTGCTCGGCGTAGAGGGTTTTGAGAAACTCGCTGACAAAAAACGGGTTGCCGCCCGTCTGCTGCATGATCCGTTCCACCAGCGGCATCACCTCGGTCGGGCTGGTCTGGAGCGTATCGGCCACGAGCTGCCCCACCTGGTCGGCGCTGAGCGGGTGCAGGTGGATCGGCTGAATCGCCACGGTCTGCTGCAAGTCGCGGATCAGCTGGCTGAGGGGATGGTCGGGCGGCACCTCCTGGTCGCGATAGGCCCCAATCAGCAGCAGGTGCTGGATCGTCGCGTCGCTGAGGATCAGCTTGATCCAATTGAGGCTGGCGGCGTCGGCCCATTGGAGGTCGTCCAGGAAAATCACCAGCGGATGGTCGGGCTGACAGCAGACCCGGACAAAATTCTGGAAGGCCAAATCAAACCGGTTCTTGGTTTCGGCCAGCCCCAGAATCGGCAGCTCGGGCTGTTCGCCCACGATTAGCCGAAATTCGGGAATAACGCCGATGATCACCTGAGCGTTGTTTCCCAGAGCCTGCAAAAATCGGGCCTGCCAGACTTGCAGAGCCTCGGGCTGTTCGCTCAACAGCTGCCGCACCAGGTCGGTCAGGGCCGTCACCAGGGCCGAGTAGGGCAGGCTGCGCTGGAGTTGGTCAAACTTGCCCGCTACCAGGTAGCCACGCCGCGCCGTAATCGGACGATATAGCTCCTGCACCAGGGTGGACTTGCCCACGCCCGCATAGCCCGATACCAGCACCAGCTGCCGCGAGCCGCTCTGCTCGGATCGGGCCGCCACCTGCTCAAAGCTGGCCAAGAGCTGCTCTAGCTCCTGCTCCCTGCCGTAGAGTTTGGACGGAATCTGAAATCGGCCAGAGCGGTCCTGCTGGCCCAGGGTGAACTGCGAGATCTGGCTCCGAGCTTGCAGATCGGCCAGACAGGTTTGCAGATCGGCCAGAAGTCCTTCGGCGCTCTGGTAGCGGTCTTCGGCGTTTTTGGCCAGCAGCTTCAGCACGATCTGGGACAGCATTTCCGGAATTCGGGGATCGACCTGATGTAAAGGCTGGGGCTGTTTGGCCAGATGGAAGTAAACGACCTGCATCGTGTCTTCTGCTGCAAACGGCGGCGAGCCGCTCAAAACCTCGTACCAGGTGGCCCCCAGGGAATAGAAATCGGTGCGGTAGTCGAGGCTGCGGTTCATTCTGCCGGTCTGCTCGGGCGAGAGATAGGCCAGCCTGCCCTCCAGGCTCGTCGGGTGCCGCAGGGTTTGAATTTCGCGCCGCATCTGGGAAGCGCTGTCAAAATCAATCAGCTGCACTCTGGGCAATTGTGCGCTGGGCAGCTGTGTATTGGGCAACTGTACGCTGGGCAACTGTGTATTGGGCAACTGTGCGCTGGACAACTGCGCTCTGGCAGCACCGGACGTCCTTGGTTCAGCCAGGATGATATTGTCGGGGTTGATATCTTTGTGAATGATCTGGGCGGCGTGAACCTGAGCCAGGCTGCGGGTCATGGCGATCGCCACCTGCAAAAACGACTCCAGCTCCAGCGGGCGAGACTGCATCCATTGCCGCAGGGATTCACCTTTGATGTCTTCCAGAATCAGAACTGGCCTACCCTGATAATTTAGGTTCTTCCAGAATTGCCGTGGTGTCTTTCTACATCTAGTGTGTGGGAACAAGCACGGCTGAGCGCTTATGTCATGATCAGAGCAGATGAGTTTGGGAATAGACATGGACAACCAGTTTCAAATTCCACTCGACC
>JBJTUI010000421.1:0-2748 GCA_046080625.1 Elainella sp.
CAAATATGGGGCAGATGGTTCAAACTAGAAGTCTCCGAGTAGACTGAAAGCAATCCGCTCTGCCCACCAGTCAAACCGCAAGCGTTCAGCAAGTTTCATCCACAGCATTCTGTTTTGAGGTAGGAATGGCTAAGACGACCAGTAACGAAAGTACCGAGCGCGAAAAGGCACTGAATTTGGTGCTCACCCAGATCGACCGCACCTTTGGTAAAGGCACGATTATGCGGTTGGGTGACGCCAGCCGGATGCGGGTTGAAACGATCCCCAGCGGTGCTCTCACCCTCGATTTGGCTCTGGGCGGCGGGTTGCCCAAAGGCCGGATCATCGAGATCTACGGCCCTGAAAGTTCCGGTAAAACCACCCTGGCTCTGCATGCCGTGGCCGAAGTGCAAAAGGGCGGCGGTGTGGCGGCCTATGTAGACGCTGAGCATGCCCTCGACCCGGTCTATTCTGCGGCCCTGGGGGTAGATATCAACAACCTGCTGATCTCCCAGCCCGACACGGGAGAGCAGGGTCTAGAAATCGTCGATCAGCTGGTGCGCTCCAACGCGATTGACATTGTCGTAGTAGATTCGGTGGCCGCTCTGGTGCCCAGGGCTGAAATCGAAGGTGAAATGGGCGACGCCCACGTTGGCTTGCAGGCCCGGCTGATGAGCCAAGCCCTGCGGAAAATCACCGGCAACATCGGCAAAACCGGCTGTAGCGTCATTTTTATTAACCAGCTGCGCCAGAAGATCGGCGTCAGCTACGGCAACCCCGAAACCACCACGGGCGGTAACGCCCTCAAGTTCTACGCCTCGGTGCGGCTCGACATCCGCCGTATCCAAACCCTGAAGAAGGGCAACGAGGAATATGGCACCCGCGCCAAGGTGAAGGTAGCCAAAAACAAGGTGGCTCCCCCCTTCCGAATCGCCGAATTTGACATCATCTTTGGCAAGGGAATTTCCACGATGGGGTGTCTAGTGGACCTGGCCGAAGAAACTGGCGTGATCGTGCGGCGCGGTGCCTGGTACAGCTACGGCGGCGAGAACATCAGCCAGGGCCGCGACAATGCCGTCAAGTACTTTGAAGAGAAGCCCGAACTGGCCAAGGACGTAGAGCGTCAGGTGCGCGAGAAGCTGGAGATGGGGGCGGTTGTGTCGGCCAACTCGGTTGCGCCGATGGATGGCGACGAAGACCTGGACGAAGAATACATCGAAGAATAGGCAGCTGGCTGAACGCCTAGCTTGATTTGGCCCAGGCTCAGCCATTCGATAAAATCACCATGCCCGTCCCTACGACTGCGGGGCGGGCTAAAATTTTGCCCTGCAGATCGGCCAGCGCGAACTCCCGAAACGCCAGCTTTTGGGCCTGTTTATAGAGGTCGTTGGCCAGACGGAGCTGCTGATCGGGCAGGAGGCTGGGCCAAGCGCTGCCCAAATTGATTGTGAGCTGATTTTGCTCGAAGTCAGCCTGGATCGCCTGCACCAGATCGTCGCCATACTGGCTGCTGGCCTCCGCAAATTTTGCCTGGAGGGCGGCGAGCTTTTCTGCCCTGGCGGGCTCTACCCGCACGGGTTGGCCGTCCTGCTTCAGTCGGGCCGGGACGGCGGGCGCGGAGGCAGGCCGCAGCAGAGTTAGGGGCAGCCAGAGCAACAGGACCAGCAGCAGCAGGGCCGCCAGCGTAATCACCAGATCGGGCAGCTGGGTCTTCCAGGGGGAGGGCAACAGCGAGCGCAGTCGGGGCAAGAACTGCTGCCACTGGCGAGCCAGCCATTTCAGCAGATCCAGGCTCAGTTGAACAACCTGCTTCAATAGATCCAGTACAACCGGCACAAAGGCCAGAACAATTTCGCCCAGCTGCCGCAGGAGTTGTAGCACCGCCTGGAGCCGAGATCGCTGGGGCTTAGAGGCTTTGGGTGATTTGGGCGGTTGTTGAGACGGTTCCTGAGTCATAGCATTCTCCTGTTTAGAACGCAGCTGAATGGTTGGGCCGCAAGAATCAGCAGCTGCATGGGGGAATACAAATCCCAATTGCCCCCATAGTAGTTGATGCGGTGGTCAGGGAAGCGCCGATTTGAAGCAGATTTTCTGCTATCGGCTTGCGTTATTCTGAAAGCGGACGCAGAAAACTTCCAGGAGGCGGGCGATGGCGATCACGACTCAGCAGTTGATTCGGTACAAAAAAGAAGGACGACCGATTGTGGCCCTGACGGCCTGGGACTATTTGATTGCCCGCGCCCTGGACGAGGCAGGCGTAGACCTGATCATGGTGGGCGATTCCCTGGCGATGGTGGCTCTGGGCTATAGCACCACCCTGCCGATCACCCTGGACGAAATCATTCACCACGCTAAAGCCGTGCGGCGCGGCGTCGAGCGAGCCCTGCTGGTGGTCGATCTGCCGTTCATGAGCTACCAGGAAAGCCCCAAACAGGCGCTGCGTTCGGCAGGCCGGATCATGAAAACCACCGGAGCCACAGCGGTAAAGCTAGAGGGCGGCTACCCCGATATGGTCGAGACGGTCTCCCGGTTGGTGCAGGCTGGCATTGCTGTGATGGGCCACATTGGCCTGACGCCCCAGTCGGTGCATCAGCTGGGCGGGTTCCGCAAGCAGGGCAAGACCAGCGAGGCCGCCGAGCGAATTCTGGAAGAAGCCCTGGCCCTGGAGGCAGCGGGCGCGTTCTCGATTGTGCTGGAACATATTCCCGACAGTCTGGCCCTGCAAATTTCCCAGAAGCTGACGATTCCGACGATTGGCATCGGGGCCGG
>JBJTUI010000422.1:0-12166 GCA_046080625.1 Elainella sp.
CCACACGGACCCATCCAACTCGATGCTGACGCCGGGACGAAAATCATTGCTAGAAATCATGAATCTTACCGATTGAGGGAAAACGATTGAAGCAAAACTTCGGCAACTCATTTTACCGCTCTCGGAGCCTATCGGGAAACTTGCCAGAGTTTTTAGAATTCCAAACTTGCCTAGGGCTGGGGCCGGAGTTTGGTCGGAGATGAGGCGCATCTGCCCAAAGATAGACCCGATGGTCGCTAGCCTTCTTGCTGGCCAAGGCTAAAACCCAAAGGCTGAAAACGTGGGAAGATGGGAGATGGATTTTAAGGGCTTGTTCTCTTGCCATCTCGCAGGTCACTTCAACCCGAAACCGTTGTGAAGTGACCGCTTCAGCCCACCCTGCAAACCTGTTTAGGAATCACGTAGGACATCACGTATGGTCGGTATCCGCCAAGTTGGCACATTCCAAATTCAGACCCAAGCCGCCCTGGCAGCGCTCGCTCTAGGCGTAAAACAGATGCTGCGTTTGGGGCTCGTCCTGGTGCTCTGCGGCGTTTGCTGGGGGCTCAACGCCATCTGGAGTCCGCTGGGTCTGCCTACTGCGGCAGCCCTGCCTCCCGGCAATGCCATCACCGATGGTAAAGCCCTGCTGCGCTATGCCCTGCCAATCGACAACAAGCCAGTTCGGGACATCCAGGCCAATCTGGAGGGGCTGTCAGACTCCCTGCGGGCAAGGCGGATTAGCGGCGTCACCGGCAGCCTGGACAAGTCCCTCAAACTGCTCAGCCGCAAGCAGGCCGACATCCTGGCCGCGATTCCCGAAGACCGCAGAGCCACGGCTGAAACGCTGCTTGGCCAGCTGACCAGCGGCATGGAATCGCTAAAGGCCGAAGCCAGCCTCAGCAAAAAAGAGGCGATCTGGACCCAGCGCGGCCAGCTGCTAGACATCGTTGGCCAGCTCGAAGAACTCATGGTCGTGGGCTTCCCGTTTGAGGTGCCCGAGGAATACGCCAATCTGCCCCAGCTCAAGGGCCGGGCCACGGTCGAGGTCAACACCAGCAAAGGCGCTCTCACCCTCGTGGTGGATGGCTACAACGCCCCGGTCACGGCAGGAAATTTCGTCGATCTGGTGCAGCGCGGTTTCTACGATGGCCTGGAGTTTACCCGAGCCGAAGACAACTACGTGCTGCAAATTGGCGATCCGCCCGGCAAAGAAGTTGGGTTTATCGACCCTCAAACCAAACAATACCGCGCTATTCCATTTGAGGTGATGGTGCAGGGCGACAAGAAACCAACCTACGGCGTCACCCTGGAAGAAGCAGGCCGCTACCTGGATCAGCCGGTGCTGCCCTTCTCCGCCTTTGGGGCTTTGGGTATGGCCCGCCCCGAGTCAGATATCAACCAGGGCTCGTCCCAGTTTTTCTTCTTCCTGTTTGAGCCGGAGCTAACCCCGGCGGGGCTGAACCTGCTGGATGGACGCTATGCCGTGTTTGGCTATGTCACCGAGCACAAAGAGGTGCTGGATCAGCTGAAACAGGGCGACAAAATTATTTCCGCCAAAGTCACCAGCGGTCTGGAAAACCTGGTTGAGCCAACCTAGGCCATGCAGCTGCGCGATTTGGGGGAGCAGGCGCTGCTAAAGCGGCTGCAAAGTTTTTGTCCGCCAGAGCTGATCGGCGACGATGCGGCCCTGCTGACTCCGGCTCCGGGCCAGTCCCTGGTCGTCACCACCGATCTGCTGATCGACGGGGTACATTTCAGCGACCGCACTACGAGCCCTGCTGACGCGGGCTGGCGAGCCGCTGCGGCTAACCTGTCCGATCTGGCCGCCATGGGTGCTACGCCTCTGGGCATCACCGTCGGGCTGGCCCTGCCCGGCAGCACTGAGCTGGCCTGGGTGGAAGGGCTATATCAGGGCCTGGTAGATTGCCTGCGTCCCTTTCAAACCCCAATTGTCGGCGGCGATATCTGTCGAGCCGAGGGCATTACGGTCGCGATTACGGCCCTGGGACAAGTGCTGCCCCAGCAGGCGATTCGTCGCTCGACCGCCCAGCCCGGAGATGTGATTCTGGTGACTGGCCCCCACGGAGCCTCACGCGCCGGTCTGGAACTTTTGCTCCAGCCCGAGCAGGGTCAGGGACTCGGCACCCCAGAACGGCAGGCTCTGATTCAGGCCCACCAGCGCCCCAACCCTCGCCTCGACGTGATTCAGGCGATCCGCAAACTGGCCGACCCCCCAAACCGGATCGCGGGCATGGACAGCAGCGATGGTCTGGCCGATGCTGTGCTGCAAATCTGTCGGGCCAGCCGGGTTGGTGCCAGGCTAGAGCGCAATTTGATTCCGTTCCCCCCCTGTCTGACGGCCTGGATCAGCGAGGCCCAAGCAATCGACTGGGCGCTCTACGGCGGCGAAGATTTTGAGCTAGTGCTCTGCCTGCCCCGCTCCCAGGCCCAGGCGCTGTTGAGCCACCTGACCGGAGCCACAATTATCGGCACGATTACGGCAGAGCCAGAAGTGTTGCTCAACGACCAGAGCGGCCTTTACCCACCTGAATTGCTGCGCTTTGAGAAGGGGTTTCAGCATTACGGGTAGAAGTCGCTGCAAAAAGGCGTTTGATAGACTATTCCTGTCTTCAACTATCAAGCCCAACCTAGCAATGTCGCCCCTGATCGCTCCGATTCCACCTTACAAGGCTCTAATCTTTGATTGCGACGGCACCCTAGCCGACACGCCGCCGGTGCATTATCAAACCTGGACAACTTCGCTCCAAGCCGTGGGGGCCGAAATTGCTCAAGATTGGTACTACCAGTACTGCGGCACCTCTGCCGAAGAGATGCTGCAACTCTTGAAGCAGCACTTTCGCTACGAGTTTGACTCCAGGCCTGTGATTACCGCTCGTCAGGCCCACTACCGAACCCTGATCCACACTATTCAGGAAATTGAAGCCGTAGCCGAAATTGTTCGCAGCCACTCTGGACGGGTACCAATGGCTGTTGCGTCTGGCGGTGAGCGAGTCGTGCTGGAGGCAACGCTGGAAACCATCAAGCTGCGCGAATTCTTTGATGTAATCGTCAGCATTGACGACGTAGCCCAGGGCAAACCCGCCCCCGACATTTTTCTGCTGGCAGCTCAGCGTCTTCAGGTCAGTCCTCAGGACTGTATTGTCTATGAGGACAGCGAGGGCGGACTGGAGGCGGCTCGCCGGACCGGAATGCGGTGGATCGATGTGCGCGTTCTCAGCCAATCGGGATTGAATTAAGCTCGACTGTATTTAAGCTCCACTGTAGCCAGGTCGAGCCGCACCAAATATTGCTGTCTCAGCAGGCGCTGCCGACGCAAAGCGATCGGGCAATGAGGATGAGCGCCAGTTAGGCATTTTGTCCTGCGGACTGTCCTGCGGAATATCCTGCGGACGTGATATAATATTCCTAGATAGAAAAAAGGCTGAAGGGTTGCGGAAGTTTTGCCTCCACTGGTGGGTCGCGCTTCCTCTGGCCAACCACTGCCAGATCAACTGACAGCCCATCGCCCTTAGTCGCGAGTTGCAGTTCAATCGAAAACTAGAACTTCAACCCAAAACTAAAGGCGATGCCAGTGCTTCCACTCACATCACCTCTAAACCAAACAACAAAACCAAATTGAGCTAACCATTAAGCAAATTGAGCAAGAGCCAGCTTTCCCGGCTGGCTTTTTTATTTTAGGGGTTTTGAAACCCGCCAGGCAATCTCTCCTCCGGCCCGGTAGCCCGCATGGGTAAAGACGAAGCCAGCCTCCGAGAACCGATCGCCGTAGAGCTGAATTTCTGCCACCGGCAGCCCCAACAGCTCGGCCAGTTCCGAGGTTCTCAGCAGCCAGCCGTTGCGAGCCGCGTTTTCTAACTTCTCGAAGTAGGCCAGCCGATCGGGCGGGGGCAGGGCGGGCTGAAACCGGGATGCAAACTCGTTCAGGGCGTTGAACAGCTGGGAGAGGTCGTTGGGAGAAGACAGTCCAGAGGATGATCCTGAAGACAGTCCACCGGGGTCTTTGCGCTTTTGCAGGCCGCGACTTTCCAGAAATTCGGCGGTAGTGCCGCCCGCCTGAATAAACTCGTGCAGGTTATCCAGCAACCGCAGCTGCTCGGCGTTGACATAGGCCCGGTTGCCAATTCTCTCTGGTTCGATGCCTAACGCCTCCAGTCTGGTATAGATGGCGCTTCTGACCAGGTTGTAGCGATCGGGCAATTGGTTTACCGGCAGTCGGTCAATCAGGTTGCTGTCCATGTTGCTGTCCTTGACCGCAGTATTTTTAGTCGCAATATTTTTAGTCGCAATATTTTTAGTTACAGTCTGTTTAGCCACACTTCATGGCCCACTTGCTGCATGCCCCCATCCAGCAGGACTTGGCGATCCACAGTTTTGGTTCTCGCTTGGGCCTAGTCGGATGCGTAGATTTAAGCAGCTCTCCTCTGGACTGTCTTCAGGACAGACTCAAACTGTTCTTATAAGAACTTTTTCAAATCTAAAAATCCCAACTCGGCGACTTCAAGGGTCTACTTTTGCTCTGTTAAAAGTTAATCCTCTGGACTGTCCTCAGGATACTGTAATCCTGCCGGATCGATCGCGTCTCTTCTGGCAAAATTTGCTCTTTATTCGGCTTCTGACTCGATTTAATCCAGCATTTAGCCTCCTCCTGTCCGGTGTTGTCCTCTGGTTAGTTGTTCAATTGGGGGAAGCGCGGCAAAATATAAAGAAATATGACTCTCTTTCAAATCATCGAAATTACCTGAAGCGATTTGAACAGTGGCGCTTCTCATCTCTAGACTGCTGCTCTAGACCGCTTCTCGTTTAACCACCCTCGCTTTGTCCGGCATAGTCCCTAGAGTTCCGATGCAATCTTCGACCCAGCAATCCAACCCCGAGCAGCTCAATCCCAACTACGACCTGACCTCCAACCTGACATACGACCTGACGATTGTCGGCGGCGGCATTGTCGGCCTGACCCTGGCCTGTCTACTGAAGCAGTCGGGTTTGAAAATCGCCCTGATCGACGCCCAGCCTCGCGAGACAGGTCTCCAGCAGCGCCGCGCCTATCACCTCACCCTGATGACGGGCCAGATTTTTGCAGGTTTGGGCCTCTGGTCAGAGATTTTGCCCCAAATCACCACTTTTCAAGAGATCCGGCTGGCCGACGAAACCAGTCCGGCGGTAGTGCGGCTCCAGCCCCAGGATCTGGGCAGCGACAAACTGGGCTATGTGGGTGAGCACTTTGTATTAGTCAAGGCGCTGCTATCTGCGCTGGAGGATGCGCCTGATTTGACTTGGCTCTCTCCGGCCCAGGTGACGAGGGCGAGCTACGACGACACAGCCGCGACGCTGGATCTCCAAATTGGAGGTGAAACCCGCCAGATTCGCACCCGCCTTCTGGTTGCGGCAGACGGTTCTCAGTCGCTGATTCGCCAGTGGGCTGGCATCGAGACCCAGGGCTGGCCCTACTGGCAGTCTTGCGTCACCGCCGTGATCCGGCCCGAACAATCCCACCAGAACGTGGCCCGCGAGCATTTCTGGGAAAGCGGTCCCTTCGCCACCCTGCCCCTGCCCGACAACCGCTGCCAGATCGTCCTCACCGCTCCCCATGCCGAAGCCAAACGCTGGGCTGAGGTGGAGGAAACCGAATTTTTGGCCGAGCTGAATCGACGCTATCAGGGTCAGATGGGCCAGCTCGAACTGCTGAATCGGCGGCAGTTGTTTCCGGTGAAGCTGATGCAGAGTCGGCGCTATGTGCAGTCGCGTCTGGCGCTGGTTGGCGATGCGGCCCACTGTTGTCACCCGGTTGGGGGTCAGGGACTGAACCTGGGGATTCGCGATGCGGCGGCACTGGCCGAGGTGCTGCAAACTGCCCAGCAGCAAGGGGAGGATCTGGGCAGCCTGCCTGTGCTCAAACGCTACGAGCGCTGGCGGCGCTTCGAAAACTGGGTCATTCTGGGCTTTACCGATCTACTCGACCGCTGTTTCTCCAATCGCTGGCTGCCTCTGATAGCGCTGCGGCGACTCGGTTTGCGGGCCATGCGCCGTCTGGGTCCGCTGAAGTTTCTGGCCATCCAGCTGATGACTGGCCAACTGGGCCGCCGACCCGACGTAGCCCGCCCCATCCCAAGGCTGTGAGTCCAGGGGCTAAACCGGCTAAACTGGCCAAACCAATCGGACTGAATTACCCAGACTGAATTACCCAGACTGAATTACAATGCATCACAAAGCTAGATGATCACAGCCGGGACGATCACAGCTGGAATGATCACGACAAAGAATGATGTTCCGGCTGGCAGTCTGCCCTGAAAATTGAAGGATAATATCCTCTAACAGCGTTTCGAGACGAGTACATGGTTACTGGGCCATCCACGCCAAAACGCAGCCGTCTACTGATTTGGTGGGACTCTTTGTCCTCCCTGTCGCGCCTGCTGGCAATCACGCTGGCCGCACCTCTGACTGTGCTCAACGTCTGGGCCTTCGCCACGATCTTCAGCTATTTTGAATCGCTGGCGGTGGTGCTGCTGGTGGCGGCCCTGCTCTCGTTCATCCTTAACTACCCCGTCACCTGGCTGGAGCAAAACGGCGTCCGGCGGGGACAGGCGGCGATTTTGGTGTTTCTGGCCACGATGGTGTTTCTGGCCGTGCTGGGAGTAACGCTGCTGCCGCTGGCGATTGGTCAGGCCCAGCAGCTAGTAGCCCGCCTGCCCGAATGGTTCGATTCCGGTCAACGTCAGCTGATGATGCTAAACGACCGGATTGACACGATTGGCCTACCAATTAGCCTGGACGGCATCATTCCCCAGGTCAACGACCGGCTCAAGGCCCAACTCCAGACGATTGCCGGTCGCGCCCTCAACCTCAGCCTCAACCTGGCCGTCTTTACCGTCGCCAAGCTGCTCGACGTGATTCTGATCGCCATCTCCACCCTCTATTTGCTCCAGCATGGCCGCGATGTCTGGACCAGCCTGGTGGAATGGCTGCCGACCCAGATCCAGCAGCCCTTTTCCCGCACCCTGCGCTCCAGCTTTCAAAACTATTTTCTGGGGCAAATCATCTCCGCCACCTGCATGGCCGTCGGCCTCACCTCGGTATTTCTGCTGCTGAAGGTGCCGTTTGGCCTGCTGTTTGGCCTGACGATTGGCCTCATGGCCCTGATTCCCTTCGGCGGCACCGCCGGAATTATCCTGATTACCCTGCTGGTGGCCCTGCGCGATATTGGCCTGGCCCTACAGGTGCTAGCCGTCTCCCTGATTGTTCAGCAGATCGTGGAAAACGGCGTTGCTCCTCGCGTTCTGGGCAGCGTCACCGGCCTCAACCCCTTCTGGGTGTTTGTCTCCCTGCTGGCCGGAGCCCGAGTCGGCGGCCTGCTGGGCGTGATTGTCGCCGTCCCCACCGCAGTTGTAGTAAAAGAGGCTCTGGGAGCCGTACGCTCCGCCCGCAAAACCGACGAACCCGAAGCCCTGTCCTACCCCTCCGAAGATCTGGACCGGATCAGCGACAACCCCGGCCTAGAGCGCCGCGCCAACCCAATCCCAAAACCAAATTAGCAGCCTAGAACCCATCCCCCCATCCCCTCACCTCCCCACCTCCCATGCCCCAACAGCTCACGTTCCAGGATCTCGGCGAGATCATGCAGGTGGTCCTGCGAATTGGAACGATGATGCTGCAAAGCGGCACAATCAGCTTTCGGGTCGAGCAGGCCATGCAGCGGGTGGCGGTGGGTCTAGGGGCCGAACGCCTAGATGCCTACGTGACGCTGACCGGCATCCAGGCTTCGCTGCACAGCGGCAGCCAGCACTACACCCAGATTGCTCGCGTTAAAGGCATGGGGGTAGATATGAGCCGGTTAAGCACCGTGGAACACCTGACGCAGCACCTGCCGGAAGCCGCCACACCCGCCAGCCTCCACGCTCTGCTCGACAAGATCGAACAAACCGCGCCCCCCTATCCGCGCAGCTGGGTGATTTTGGCCGTCGCCATTGCCTGCGGAGCTTTTGCGATTCTGAGCGGCGGCAGTTTGATGGATGGCGTCGCCGCCCTCGTGAGTGCCGGACTCGGTCTCAGCCTGCGGTTCAGCCTCCAGCAGCGCCACCTCAACCCGATTGCCGTAACCGTGGTCTGTGCGGCGGTGGCTACTCTGATCTGTCATGGTCTGGTTACAGGTCTGGCCCTGTTCCAGCTGCGTTCTCCCCAACCCCAGGCCAGTTTTTTAGCGGCGGTGCTGTTTCAGGTGCCCGGCACCCTGCTGGTGACCGCTGCCCTAGATCTGGTGCGGCTCGATCTGATCTCCGGTTTGGCGCGGATTGCCTACGCCCTGCTCCAGCTGTTTAGCGTCGCTCTTGGCATCTTGGTCGTCATGTCTGTCGTCGGTATTTCAATTTTGTGATTGACCTGCCTTAAGGAGTCTTGTAAAAATAACCTGAGCAGGCAAGGGGCTTAAGCCCCTTGTTCAAGCCAGTAGACCGATCCAGGTGATCAACTTATTCGTACAAGCTGCCTAAGACCACCTGAGGATTGCTGACTCGGCCTGTCCCCTACTGGCAGCGAGGAATTGCCCAAATTGTTCTCCCTCTCAATCTCCGTATCAAAATAGGAACTCCCCATGGTGATTGCTTCCGCCTTGCTCCAAGACGCCTGCCTGAGTTTCACTGCTACCCTGGGTTTTGCCCTGCTTTACCAGGTGCCGCGCCAGGTGCTGTTTGCCTGTGCGGCAATTGGTATGGGCGGCTATCTGCTGAGGTCAGTGCTGCACCAGCTCGGCCTGGATCTGGTGCTGGCCAATTTTTGCGGTTCGCTGTTTGTTGGGCTAGCTGGCCTCTTGCCTGCCCGTCGGCACCAGCTGCCGATGCTGCTATTCGTGATCACCGGGATTATCTGCATGGTGCCCGGCATACCGACCTACAAAGTGCTGGTCTACTTTCACCAGGGCGATATTTTGGGCGGGTTACGCAGCGGTATTGAGGCCGGGTTTAGCGTCATCGCCCTGGCCGGCGGCATTGGAGCTGCCCGCATCCTCAGCGACTCCGACTGGGGGTTCGAACAGCGGTAGCGGCCACTCAGCCCCCTACTCGGCCCCCTACTCGGCCCGCAGCCCCAAATAGTCGATCGCTGCTTCCATGCGGGAGGCATATTTGGCCGCAAATTCTTCAAACCAGGCTGCTTCGCCGCTGGCTGTATCCAGGTTCTCCAGCCAGTCCTGGGCCTGTCGTTTAATCGCGCCCTGCTGCTGTCGTTTGAGTGTCGCTTGGCGTTCCTGCTCGGTTCGCAGGGCTGCTTGCTGCCGCAAGGCTTCAGCCTGATCTTGCTCCTGGTAAATCGCCTTCAGGTCGGCCAGCATCTGGTCTGCCGATTCGGCCTTGAACAGGTCAGGACTGCCGCCGTCCGGGTGCGGCGTAGGCTGGGCAGAGGTCTGATGAATCAGGGCGTCAAAGCGGGGATTGGCTGATGGTTGGGAGGATGTTGGCGCTGGCTGATCGTCTAGAACCGCCAGCAGATGCTCAATTGTATGGGCCGGGGGCTGCTGAGCCGGGGCCAGCTTGGCCGCTGGCTGGGGTTGGGCAGGCTTAGGCTGGGCTGGCTGGATCTGGGCCAGCAAATCATCAATCGGGTCACTCATGACAGTCGCTCATGACAAATGACGTTTGGGGGCGGGAAAAACAGCAGAAGTAACAGGACATAGCTAGTAAGCTATAGCCAGCGAGCAGGACGACCCATGCAGCCTCGACCAGCATAGCAAATGGTTTCCTGCCCTCCCGATTCCTGCCCCTGTTCTGGTCAGGCCCGCTAGTCGTTAATCGCGCTCACCAGCACTTCGGCGACGCTCATGTTTTCCATGTCTCCGAGGGTGATCGTGTCGCAGATGTCGAATTTGGCCCCGACCCCTTCTAGCTGGTCGTCGAGCGCCTGCAAGAACTTGGTAGCGCCAGCATCTGAACCGATCTGGATCATCGAGATCGCCAGCTCTTCGTCCCGCTCCATTTTGCGGCTGGCGTTGACAATCACTTCCATAACGGCGCGGCGGTCGTCGGGCTCGCCATCCGTCACCACCAGAATTGTCTCACCTTCCGGCTTGGTTTGGCCTGCGGCCTTGCGCTTGAAATAGCTATCGGTAGCGTCTTGCAGCACTGCCGCCAGATTAGTAGTGCCCATCGGGTCGTTCTCTAGAAAAATCTGCTCCACCTTGGCCGAGGTGACATCATCGTAGCGCTTGAATCGCCCTGAAAATAGGTAAACCGTGATGCCGTCCGGGTCAAACTGCTCGCATTTGCGGGCCAGCGCCAGGGTCGATTCCTGTACCGCCTGCCAGCGCGATTTGCCGCCCGGCTGATCCGGGGTAGACATACTGCCGCTTTTATCCAGAATCAGGGTGTAATCTCGGTCTTTCACCGTTGCAGCCTCCGTTGAAAATTAGGGTGAGGAATGGTTTATAGCTGAAAGGTTCACAGCTGAAAATTGCCGGGCCGAAAATTGCCGGAGCAATGCTCCATCAGCAACATTCATTCCTGTCTCAGGTATATCCGCTAGATTACCCAGATCGGGCTCACTTTGTCCGCTAATCCGCAGCCGCCCCATTCCAGACTGATTTGAGCCCAAAACTGAGCCCAAAACTGAGTCTAAAACTGAGCCCAAAACTGAGTCTAAAACTGGGCGCAGGTTTGAGCGCTGCTCTGCCTAGGTCGCCTGACGCGACAGGGTTTGGGGGAACTGCTTCACCAGTACGGGCAGCACCGGACAGGGCGAGCGATTGTCCAGGTGTTCGGGACGGCTCCAGGTGAAGGGGGCACGGTGGGCCGCTGACATCCAGAGCAGTCGCCGGGCGCGGGTCATGGCCACATAGAGCAGGCGGTATTCTTCAGCAATTTTCAGGGCAGCGGCCCGGTTCCAGGCGGTTTGGGTATCGGGAATAGCCGCATCGGCTGGGTCGGCATCTGGGTTAGCTGCTGGGTTAGCGTCCCCACCCATCGCCGCATCGGGCCGGTTCTGACGATGCACATGGGCGCGAATCTGGACGCGGGCCACCTCCGAGAGGTTAAAATCGCCCAGAAACTGGGCCTGGGGCAGCACCCGCAGCGAGCCGGGAATCAGGTGCTCGTGCAAAAACGGCAGGAAAACAAAATCCCAGTCCAGCCCTTTGGCCTTGTGCATCGTGATAATCGTCAGCTGGCCGGGCCGAACATAGCGCGAGTCGGGTTCGTCGGTTTCCACTGGTTCAAACCGCTCGGAGCGCACAATTTCTTGCAGAGCCTCTAAGCTTGCCGCCAGCGAGGCGGGCAGACCAGCCTGGGCGGTTTGCAGGGCCAATCGATGGGCCAGCTTGTCGGCGGTGGCCAGCTCCGACTGATCGTATTGCAGCGTCAGGGCGATAAACGGAATCAGCTGGTAGTGGGGCAGCTCCACCCTGGCCTTCAGCAACCCCACACAGTAGCGCCGGGCCTGAAGCTGGGGTTCGGTCAGCTGCGGGTCGAGCGGCATCGGGTAGAGGAACTGCTCTGGCAGGCTGATCAGGCTGTTCAGATCCTGGCTGGGCAAGAGCTGGCGATCCACCAGAATTTGCAGGGCCGCCTTCAGCAGGTCGGGCGAATGGGGCCGATCCAGAAATTGCAGGATCGCCAGCATCTCTGCCGGAACATGGGCATGGCGGTCATGTTCGCCCACATCGTAGATCTCGATGCCCAGCTGCTTCAGGTTGACCTCAATCCCATGCTGCTCTGGATGCCGCAGCAGTTCGGTGACAAACCGACCCTGGCGATTTTCCCGCACCAGCACGGCAGCTCTAGCATCCGGCTCTTGGCTCAACAGCTTGGCAACGCGATGGCAAATCAAATTTACGCTCTGGTAGACATCGGGCGGAAACCGGATTTCTAACCCTGCCCCTTCCGGCTCCGGGTTGGCGTCGGGCTGGGGGTCGTGGGCTGAGACGGGATGAATCTGCTGGGGTCGAAACGGCAGGCTGATCGGTTCGCCGCCAAACTCGCCCATTTGGCTCCCTATTTGGCCCTTAACGCGACGCTGGCCCCCGTAGACCTGGTTCACCCAATCTAGGACAAAATTGGCCGCCTGGATGATCACCGGACTGCTGCGGCCCGCCTGATCCATCTCGGCCAAACGCTGCCGGGCCTGACAGGCGGCGCAAAACTGGCTGAAAAAGATCGGGTCGGCTGGGGTGAAGGTGGAGTTGATC
>JBJTUI010000423.1:0-2646 GCA_046080625.1 Elainella sp.
GAAGCAGCGAAATTTTGAGGGGGAGAATTTCTGGGCGCGCGGTTATGCAGTGTCAACTATTGGATTTGAAGAGGAGGTCGTGCGCCGCTATATTCGTGAGCAAGAAGCATCTGACCAAAGTGGACGGTTTTAATTAACCCGCAGATACCTTCAGCGAAAGCCATCCGCCCTTGGGGCGGTCACATTCATCAAGCCACCAGCTTCGCTGGGGGTGTCTGACTAAATTTATAGTATCCGGATATGACTATCATTCATTACTTCCAACAACCGCGTCTCACCGGAACAGCGACGAGCATTTGTTTGAAGACAAAAGACTTAATCGGAAACAAGAAATAACACAAGCCCTTGACGTAAGTTCGTCAATTCCTATAGGTTTTTCGTTAATTCATATCGTGGACAATTTATTACCGATTAAATCTAAAGATTATCTCCGTCCGGTGAGCGCGACCGTTAGAATTCACACTAAGCATATACTCAAGTGTCTAATAATTCAGAGCAATTGAAGGAAAGGTGTATAACGATGACGACACGATTTGGAATTTTCTGTCCACCTGCTATCGGGCACCTTAACCCTATATGCGCTCTCGCTCTCGAACTCCAGCGTCGTGGTCACTCAGTTACCCTATTTGGTGTTCCTGATGCTTTGGCAAAAGTAGAAAAACTCGACCTTGCAACCTGTGAAATTGGTGCGCTTGACTATCCAAGAGGGAGTATTGACCGCGCATACAAAACTCTGGGGGAGTTAACTGGTAGGGCAGGACTCAAATTCACGATTGACTTTTTCAAGCGTGAAACAGAGATGTTATTCCGCGAGGCTCCAGAAGCAATACGTGCAGCAGATATTGAAATGCTGATTGTCGATCAGGTTACTTCACCGATCGCGACTGTAGCTGATTATCTTGACTTGCCGTTCGTTACAGTGTGCAACGCGATGCTGATTCACCATGAACCAGCCGTTCCACCCTACTTCACCCACTGGGCTTACTCAACAACACTATGGGCTCGCCTACGCAATCGACTGGGCAACGCGCTCGTCAATTTTCTAACAGGCGATCTGTGGCGGGAAATCTGCACACAACGCTGCCGTTGGAATTTGCCAGCATGCCAAAAGCGAGACGACTCCTATTCACCCTTAGCGCAGATGTGTCAACTTCCAAAGGCTTTTGATTTTCCTCGCGAACGTCTCCCAGCTCATTTTCACTATATCGTGCAAAACCAGCGACCAGAAATTTTTAAGTGTATTGCCCAAGCCTGTTCAACATTAGAAGCTCAGCTCGTGATCTCACTGGGTCATCCAGAAGCGCAACCAATCGATCTCCCTGGCGATCCTATTGTTGTACCATTCGCGCCCCATCAGAGACTGATCGAGCGATCGCAGGTTGTTGTTACCCATGCGGGGATGAACACCGTCTTGACAGCTCTCGGTTGTGGTGTTCCGCTTGTAGCGATTCCGATCACCAATGAACAGCCAGGGATTGCCTCACGGTTGGCGAGAACTAAGGCTGGAAAAACGTTGCAACTCAGTAAACTTAACGAAATAACACTTCGCACAGCGATATCAGAAGTTCTTTCTGAATCTAGCTACCGTGACAATGCTCAGCAACTACAAAAGCTCATTCAAGCATCGGGTGGAGTTAAGCGAGCTGCCGATATTATTGAAGAAGCTGCTCAAACACGACAACCTGTGATGGCTAAATCCGTTTCTGATACAGAAAGAAATTGAAAAGGTGCTGTTTTATCAACAACAGAGTATGGCAGGTGAACTGGTGGTTTGAAGGTAGCTCGGGAGTGGCAAGGTTAGGTTTAGCAAAGTCAGGCCGTGCGTATTCCAAGCGCCAGACAGTACAATGCAAGTCAGTACATCTGTATGAACAGAGCCGCAGAAGGGTGAGAACAGAAGGGTGGGAACAGTGGCCAGCAAACTGCTGATTGTTGAAAGTCCGGGAAAAGTCAAAAAGCTCAGCCAGATTTTGGGGCCAGACTGGCTGGTGCGAGCCAGCGTCGGGCATATTCGCGAGCTGGCCAACGACGGCGAAGACTCGCTGGGATTTGACCTGGGCGAAAACTCGGTGCGCTGTCGGTTTACGGCACGCGGGGCGCGGGGCCAGGAGGTGATCCAGACCCTGAAGGCCGCGGTGAAGCAGGTCAAAACCGTGGTGCTGGCGACGGACTACGACCGGGAAGGCGAAACAATTGCCTGGCATATCCAGCAGGCATTGAACTTGAAGAACCCCCAGCGCGTCGTCTACACCGAAATCACGCCCGCTGCCGTGCAGGCCGCAATTGCCCGCCCCCGCTCGCTAGATCTGAACCTGGTGCATTCCGGCCTCTGCCGCACCGTCCTCGACAAACTTGTGGGCTACCGGGGCTCCCCCCTGCTCTGGCAGCTACACAACGGCGCTAAAAGCATGGGCCGAGTTCAGAGCGCCACCCTGCATATCATTTGCAACCGCGAGCGCCAGATCCAAACCTTCGTCCCCCAAGACTACTGGAGTGTCTTCGTAGACTACGGCGAAGGCTTCCGGGCCTACTATCACACGGAAACCGGCGCCACCTCCCCATCCCCCCATCCCCCCACCTCCCCACCCCACCCCCCCCTCATCCCCTCACCCCCTCATCCCCTCACCCCCGACCCGCCCGACGACG
>JBJTUI010000424.1:0-8240 GCA_046080625.1 Elainella sp.
GGCTTGCTGACCGTTGCGCTGCACAAATTCGGCTCGAAGATGATATTCTTCGGCCATGCCTAACCGCTTAAGCTGTGTCCTAAGATACTCAAGGGGCACGCCGGCATCGACCAATGCTCCCAGACACATATCACCCGAAATTCCAGTCGGGCAATCAAAGTAGGCAATTTTTGTCATGGCGATTCAACGGTACGCAATTTGACAGTAAGCAATTCAACAGTAATTTGGGCGTACAGCTCCGGCGTTAAGGCTATTTATGGCAATTATCTACCAGCTTCATCCTAAAAACCCCCAGCCCTATCAGGTGGCCCAGATTCGAGAAGCGCTCCAGCAGGGGGCAGTTATCCTGTATCCCACAGATACAGTCTATGCGATTGGGTGTGATCTCAACGCTAGATCAGCCGTTGAGCGAGTGCGGCGAATCAAGCAGATGGCCAACGATAAGCCGCTGACGTTTCTCTGTCCCTCGCTTTCGAATATCGCGACCTATGCCCAGGTCACCGATCCGGCCTACCGGTTGATCAAACACCTGATTCCCGGACCCTACACCTTTCTGCTGCCTGCAACCAAGCTGGTGCCCAAACTGGTGAGGAATCCTAAGCGCAAGACAACCGGAATTCGCGTTCCTGACCACCCGATCTGTCAAGCCCTGCTGCAAGCCCTGAACAACCCGATTATTTCTACCTCAGCCCCCACCGTGCTGCATGCCGAACAGGCGTGGCTATCGGCTCCCGAGCTGTTTGCTGGCCTCGACAAGGTAGTGGATGTGATCATCGACGATCAGCTGCCCGTGGGCCATCGCGTTTCGACCATCATTGATTTAACAACAGAGGAGCCTGTGGTGCTGCGCAAGGGGTTGGGCTGGGAAGCAGTAGCCGATCTGGAGTTGGCAGAAGTCTACTAGCGATGTCCTCACAGAGTTGTCCCTAGCCCGTTCCATAGCCCTTAACCGTCGTTCTACAGCCAGTTGTCAAACTGTCCTGATCGGACCGGACTGCCGACGAGAAAGCAAGTCAAGCTGAATTGGGAGCTTATAGGCAGGAAATCAGCTAGAAATTGGCTCTGAGGTTATATTCAGGGCTAAAGGCGTCAGGCCGAGTCGGGCTGCCCCAAATTGTTGGAACTTCGGCATAACTGCTCCTGATTGGGGCACAATGGAAAATCAGGAAACCAGTTAAAAAAGTGACATACTTTCTTTCGAGAAATTCGCAGTTCCTCTCAGTCGTGTTGTAGAAGCAGGTAGCAACTCAGAAACAAATCGTCGGGTTTTAGGTTCATATTCATTGGGGCTTTTTCTATACGGCAACGCTCTAAACTGATTTTGGGCTGACGGCAGGACTGTTCCCTCCGACCTTTACTCCGCGTGATTCTGTTTGCTGTTGTGCATCACCGGAAATCCCGCCATGAATGTCGAACCTGTAAACTCCAGTTCCCTCAACTCCAACAGTGATAAAGGCGACCAGACGGATGCCCCCTCAACCGGGATGCTGTCTCCTCGTCCTGACTCCGAGCCTCAAGTTGACGCCTTGTTTCAACAGCTGCTTACTGAATTTGAGGCCGAATTACCGCCGCTTTCGAATCAAGTCAAGGCCGTTGTCCGCCGAATTGCGGTAGAAATCGAACGGATTTGTAGCAAAAGTGACCGAATCCAGGGCTCAGGAAAAGTACAGACCTGGGAGAGTAACCTGGCGCGCCATCGGCTTCAAAAATGCCTCAACTATTACCGGATGGGATCGCGCCAAGGGCGAGTCGAACTCCAGAGCCATCTCAGCACAATGGTTTATCGCCATATTGCGCCCCATCAGGCCCAGCTTGGCTTCTCGGGTCGCTATAGCGCCATTGAGGATTTTTTGCAGGGGTTCTATGCTGAAGCGATTAAAGCCTTCCGGCGCGAGAATGGTTTACCAGAAGACTACCAGCCCCAGACGCGCCTAGAGCTGGCTGAATACATGACCTTTACCGAGCACTATGCCAAGCGCCGCATTGCCCTGCCGGGGCGACGGAAACAGCAGCTGATCGTGCTGCGAGCCCAGACCCATGCTAACCGGCAGCCACCAGAGGCCGTTTTGGATATCGAGATGGCGATGGATTCGGCCAAGGGCGAAGAGGCAGAACTGCATAGCCGCTCACCTCTGTTGCAACAGGTGAGGGAGCAGATGGTATCGGAGGCAATCGACCCAACGGATTCCGTGATTCGAGACCGGGTGATCACAGAGTTGATTGACTACCTGAGAGAACAGGGCCAGCAGGAATGTATTGACTATTTAACGCTCAAGCTAAACGACTGTTCCGCCCCAGAAATCGACGAGATCCTGGAACTTTCGCCGCGCGAGCGCGACTATTTACAGCAGCGGTTTAAGTACCACGTCGAACGCTTTGCCCGTTCCCACCGCTGGCAGTTGGTGCATCAATGGCTGGGGGCCGATCTGGACCAGAATCTGGGGCTGACCCGGCAGCAGTGGGAACTGTTTCTGGAGCAGCTTACCCCGGAACAGCATCAGCTATTACAGCTCAAGAGCAGGCAGTTGGAAGATCAGGACATTGCTAAGGCGTTGAAATGTACCCTGAAGCAGGTTCAGAAACGCTGGGTCAAGCTATTGGAAATGGCCTGGCAGGCTCGCAACAGTGGCTCAACGGCGGCAATGGACTCCTGAGCGCCGGGGTGTTAGGGACCTCATGCTGCAAATTCTGTGCCGCAAGCAAATTCTGTGCTGCAAACCCTGTGACCCACCGGGTAAATCGTAGGAGCTAGTGAATCGTGAGAGCTATCGCTTACGGGAGCGGCCCCGGCGCAGCAGTAGATTTTTTGCCAAGACGCTGCTAAAACCCTGCCAAAACCCTGCCAGCTAGCTATTGGCTCGCCCCGATGGCTTACCCCCTTGCTTAGGATCGTGGACTTAAATAAATTCGCAAACTGTACGGGCGGGTTTAGCAGATCAATCTGCATCTTGCAATGGATTTGACAGCAAAACCCGCCCCTACCAAATCCGAACTTAGGCAGCTTGTACGAATAAGTTGATCACCTGGATCGGTCTACTGGCTTGAACAAGGGGCTTAAGCCCCTTGCCTGCTCAGGTTATTTTTACAAGACTCCTTAATTAAATTTCCGTTCCTTAGCTCCTTTATTTAGCCCCATGGCTTAAGCGGGCAATTTGCCCAGCCGAAGGGCTGCCCTTTGTCAAGGCTCGCGTCAGGGCTTGATATGGGGTAGAGTAATCGGGTTTTATACTTCAGTTCTCAGCTCAGCGATTGGCTAGGCCCATCTCTCTAGGCTAAGCATTCTAATTTTTGGGAGTTCTGCCCATATCCAAAATCAGAAAGAAATGAGATGATGTCATGGTTCTAAAAATTTGCGGCTGAAATTGATATCATGACGCCATTAGGTGAGAGCAGATTTGACAGCTTCGAGCCAACTCTGGCCCTTCAGCCGTCAGCTGAATTAGAACGAGTTGTTGCTCGGGCTACAATTCCCGGCCAATGAATTTAGGGTGAATCACGGTATTTTTGATTGCATTTACGGTGAAGTGGCTGAAGGGTAAACCGGATTGCATGATCTAGGATATTGAGGACTTAACTGAGGAGATTGACTGCTAGGACAGCGTTGAGCGAGAAGGAGCGAAATGGTGACAGCAGGATCGGAGCTAACCCCTGGAACCTCAATCGATCGGCGATACCTGATTCAATGCACCCTGGGACGGGGTGGGTTTGGTCGTACCTATCTGGCTGCGGATGAGCGGCGGTTCAACGAACTCTGCGTCCTGAAGGAATTTGTGCCCGGTAATCAGACCGATCCGGTCGTCGCCCAGAAGCTGCGCGAGCTGTTTCAGCGAGAAGCGGCCATTTTGCACAAGCTCGATCATCCCCAGATCCCCAAGTTTTTTGCTGGCTTTGAAGAGAACGGGCGGCTGTTTATCGCCCAGGAATATATCGACGGCAAAACCTATTGGCGGATGCTGCAGGAGCGACAGCGGCGGGGCGAGGTGTTCAGCCAGCCCGAGGTGATCCGCTGGCTGTGGGATCTGCTGCGAGTGCTCGACTACCTGCATCAGCAGGGGATTGTACATCGAGACATTTCGCCCGACAACATCATGCTGCCACGGGGTAGCCAGATGCCGATTTTGATCGACTTTGGGGTCGTCAAGCAGGTGCTGCCCCATCTATACATGACCGATCCCAGCGACCCGGATGGCCTGATTCAGGCCTCGGTATCGGTTGGCAAATTTGGCTATGCGCCCTACGAGCAGATTCGGATGGGGCAGTGCTCGCCCCGCAGCGATCTCTATGCGCTGGCCGTGACGGCAGTGGTGCTGTTGACGGGCAAGCCGCCCAATCTGCTGATGGATGCCAAAACCCTGGAATGGAAGTGGCAGCGCCAAGTGCGGCTCGACCCTGGTTTCAGTACGCTCCTAGCCACGATGATGGCCGATCGGCCCCAGGACCGGTTTGGTTCGGCCAGGGCGGTGTTGCAGGCTTTGCAACCACTCTATTTACCAGTGCGGATTCTGCCGAGTCCCCGGGTAGTCAAGCCACGCCGCAGGGTTACGGAGACGCAACCCGTCTTTACGGAGATCGGGCTAGTAAACGGGAGGGCAACCCAGGCAGATCTGTTCTCGTCCGAGGCTACAGGATTTATGGCGGGAGCTGAGTTGGATTGGGCTGAGCGGGCTGGTCAGGCACAGATCGCCGAATCACAAGCTGGCCAGCCGCATTTGGGCCAACCGCAGCTCCAACCCCTTGCCGAATCAGAAGCAACTGTTGAGACCTACCTGGACCTGTCCCCAATCGGTCACGCGGTTGCCATGCCCGATTCGCCTACCCAGATCGAGCCCCTCGACACAACCCAGATCGAACCAACGGTGCCGGGGGCGATTGTCGTTGTCCCACAGCCAGAGCTGCTGTGGCCTGCTGCCGCCAGAACTCTGGAGCCGCGTCTGTCGCTGCGGAGCCTGCTGTCGCTAGTTCGGGCGGTGGTGTTGCGTTCACCCCAGGATCAGCTGGGGAGCGTCAAACAGCTGCGGTTTTCGTTCAAGCAAATTGCCGTTTGGGGAATTCTGGCCGTTTTGCCCCTGGGAGGAGCTGTGGTCGGAATTCGGTCGCCCCATATCAATTCTCTCTGCAGCGCTCTGAGCAACTGTGTTGGGCAAAACCTACAGGAGCGCTATCAGCAGGCCATTGAACAGGCCGATAGTGCAGGTCTGCTATCGACGAGCGCCCGCAGCGTCAATGATTTGCAGCAGGCTCGCCAGCGCTTAGCCGACTCGATTGCTCAACTCTATGCTTTTTCGGGCGATCTGAAGGTGCATGCTTCAACCCACGCGATTTTGCCGCGTTATCAGACGCTGCTCCAGCGACTGGATCAAACCCTGGATCAGGAAACCAGAGCGGCCCAACTGTTGAATCGAGCTGAGGCCGAAGCCCAGCGGGCCGTCGAGCAAACCAACCTGGCCAAGACCTATCCGCAGTACCAATCTGCCCAGGTGGAGTGGCGGCGTGCCCTGGTGACGCTTGACGCGGTACCAGACAATACCTTTGTCAGTCGGCAGGCGACGGCTCGCGTGCAGGAATACAAGGTCCGACTGGACGCAGTTGGGGTAAAACTGGCAGCCCTGAAGCCGCCTACTGCGACCAAAACTGCTGCGCCTGCTCCCGTTACATCCCGCCGCTCATCCCCATCCCAAAATGCAGTGCAGGTGAGTGTGGTGCCAGTTCCATCCCCTGCCGCTTCAGTCGCCCCAGCACCCAAACGATCCGGTGCGACAGCTGGCTCCCGCTCTCCGGCCCGCTCAGCTCAACCGGCCCCAGCAGCCCGCCCGCCCGCAACCCCAGCAGCGCGTTCCCAGGCGCGTGCCACCCCTTCTCGCCAAACGGCCCGCCGCCCATCGGCAGCGCGTTCAGTCCGCTCGTCCCCGCCGGTTCAGCCACCGTCAACCAGCCCACTGGAGGTAGAGCGTCAGTGGGTAGCAGGGAGCGTTTTGACCTCGGCCACCCAGACCCTACAGGATGTCTCGATCTGGATTGATGGTGCGCGTACCGAGGCCGACGGCAAGTTCGTGGCCAACCTCTGGATTCAAAATCGCAGCAATCATGGCTTTGGCTTTGTGCCGCTCTATGCCGAGTCGCGGGACAGCAACGGCCAGACGGTTCGCTCGCGGGTGCTGTTTACGGGGAATGCGGGCACGATGCTCGAACCGGGCGGCGCGCTTAGCGGTCAGATTTATCTGCTCGACCGGGCCAGCAGCACGACCCAGCTTACTCTGGTAGTGCAGGAGAGCACCAACGGCAACCGCACCTTTCGGATTCCGTTTTAGTCGGGTTCTGTTCTAGTTGGATGCTGTTCTAGGCAAGCTTGGTGATCCGACGAACTAGCCCTAGTGACCCAGCCCTAGTGACAGGAATGCTGAGCCGCGTTTTGATTGGGCGGGACATCCAGGGCCGGATTGGCATCGAAAAAGCCAACGGGCTTGAGCAGGAAGCCGATGTAGGCAGTGGGCATGACTGGAAAATCTTCCGGGCGGGGAATGTGGTGGTGGCCAAAGTTGTACCAGACAACCAAATCGGTGTTGTCGATGGGGCGATTAGCCGCAGTCCAGTTCGGGAGCCCGGTTCCACCTGGGTGCTGGTTGGGGTAATCGCCTGCCGGGTAGCGCTCGCTGGCCTGATAGGGCGTCACCCAGAGATGCTTGGTCATGAACGCGGCTCGCTTCAGGATTGGGGCGTCGGGGTGGGCGAAGGGCAGGACGTTTTCGCCGGGGGCAATTTTGAAGCCGACCGGCTGGCCGAGGCGATTGGTGCGGTTGGGATTCACCACCTTCCAATAGCGGGCCGTGAACGGATCGATCAGCCGCTGGGCTGCCTGCTCGGTGGCCAACAGCTCCGACTTGGCGTAAAAGCCGTTGCCGTAGGGGTTATCTGGCCCTAGGGGAACCGCTTCGCTGTTGACTTCGTAGACCGAGTTGGCCGTGCCGTCCAGGTCAAAATCGAGCCGCATGCAGAAGAAGTGCTGATGGTTGAGGGCGTTGACTTCTGGCGCAACCAGGGTGCCATATTTGGGCTGGTCGGCCAGGGCTCCCACCAGCAGAATTCCGGTCAGCTTCACCTCGTATTGAATGGTGCCGTCCTGGTAGAAGTACCAGAAAAAGCCGTATTCGTAGTTGTCTACGGTGGCGATAAACGAGATCACCAGACGCCGAGAGCGGCGCACCTCCACCTCTTCCAGCCGCCAGTCGGTATGTTTCCAGAGAATGCCGTAATCTTCCTCGTGTAAACAGACGGCGTTTTGGGTAATTGCCACTTCGCCGCGGCTGTTGGTGAGCACGGCATCAAAATAGCGAATCTCGCCCAGGCAGTCGCAGCCCAGTTGGAGGGAATTGGCCAGCAGTCCGACGCCATGTTCGCCTAGGTCAAAGGCATTCTTACGGAAATGCTGGGGGCGCGGATCGCCGTAGGGCACCACCATTTCGGCCATGGAGGCACGGTATAAAATCGAGCGCAGTTCGCCCTGATCCTGATAGCTCACCTGGTAGAGCACCAGCCCTTCCCGAGGCGTGAAGCCAATCCGAAACTGCCAGTTCTGCCAGCGAATACAGTGGCCCTCTACCTGAAAGCTCGGGCCTTCCGGCTGAACGATCTGGAGGGGTTTGACGTCCTGCCGCTGCTGGGGTTGAAACCGTCCGGCGTATTCGTTGGCCTCCGGCGGCACGGGCAAGACGCCCAAATCTTCGATTGCGACCACGGCCATCCGGTTCAGATCGACCACAGGCACGAGGCCATCGATCGGACGGGCGTAGAAGTTGCCATCAGGTCTGGCCCGCAGATAGCAGAGGCAGCGCGACAGCCGCAGCCCTCGCTCGGCCTCAAACCCGAAGTTGCCAATCGCCCAGGGGTCTACTACAACCAGATCCAGGTCGGTGATGCCGCGCTTGGCCAGGGCAGCCTGAAACTCTGGGTGGGCTTTAACCACAGCCTCGCATTCGGCCAGCTCATCGGCCATGATGTTGGGCTGCACCTCGGGAAGGGCAGCCCAGGCCAAAACGCGCTGCTGGCTGAGCGAAACAACAACCTCACAGGTCTGGCCCGTGGCGTTGTCGAGCAAAATCAGAAATGCCTGTCGGTCGATCGGGTCGCCAGTCTGGTAGCGCAGCACCTCCTGCTTGGGCGGCTCATGCAGCGTCACGCAGGGAAAGCGGTAGGTCGGCCCTGCCCCCTGCTGTCGGACTAGCTCCACAGCCCGTTCGACTTCT
>JBJTUI010000425.1:0-4470 GCA_046080625.1 Elainella sp.
CCTATTGCGGTAAGGGCGAGCCCAACCAGGCGATTCGAGTCGGCCACGGTTCGCCTGTCTGTGTGTTTGCCGATGTAGAAGTATTTGGGGGTGGAGCGTGAATTTAGACCAGCGTCCTGAAAATCAGCATCCTGAAAATCAACGATCAAGTCTGTCAACCAACTCAGCCCACCCATCCCTAGATCTGATTGCGATCGACCAGCTAGAGCAGGGATTCCAGCGATTGGCCGATGCCCTGCTGCATGAACTCAAGGGCGACGAGCAGATCAAGCTGGGCTTGCAGGGAGAGCAGAGCCAGTTTGTCCGGTTTAATCGAGCCAAAGTTAGGCAAACCGGCTGCGTGGGCGATGCCGAACTCTCGATCACGCTGATGCAAAACCAGCGGCATGCCTACCAAACCCTGCCCTTCAGTGGCGATTGGCAAACCGACTGGGCGCTGGCCCAGGCCGCCCTGGCCGAACTGCGCCAGGAAGTGCCCCATTTACCCGAAGACCCCTACCTGGTGCTGCCCCAGGGGAATGCTACCAGCCGCGATGAGCACAGAGGCGACCTGCTGCCCCCCGACGCCGTGGCCGACCAGATTCTGCCAGAAGTAGCGGGCCTGGATTTTACCGGCATCTACGCCAGCGGCACCGTGGTGCGGGCCTATGCTGACGCCCAGCAGCGCCACTGGTTCGCCACCGACAGCTTTGCGCTCGACTACTCGCTGTTTGCGGCAGACGGGCAGGCTGTCAAGGGCACCTTTGCGGGCAACCAGTGGGACCAAGCCGCTTACGGGGCTAAACTCACCGACTCTAAACGCCAGCTGCAGCGGTTGGCCCAGCCCGCCAAAGTAATCCCGCGCGGTCAGTATCGCACCTATCTGGCTCCCGGCGCGATGGCCGAACTGCTGAGCATGTTCTCCTGGGGCGGCATCAGTGAATCGGCGCTACAGCGAGGCGACAGCGCCTTTGGTCTGCTGCAGCGGGGCGAGAAACTGTTGTCTCCGGCCTTCACACTCAGCGAAAACTTCCAGCGCGGTCTGGTGCCCCGGTTTAACGAATGGGGTGAAGTGGCACCGCTCAACCTGCCCCTGATTGTGGCAGGCCAGCTGAAGAATACCCTGATCAGCTCCCGCACCGCCAAGGAATACGGCAAAGTCGCCAACGGAGCTACGGGCGGAGAATACCTGCGCTCGCCGGAAGTGGCCCCTGGCAGCCTGGCCCCCGAACGCATTCTGGCCGAACTAGACAGGGGTCTCTACCTCTCCAATCTGCACTACCTCAACTGGAGCGACCGGCCCACGGGTCGGATCACCGGCATGACCCGCTATGCCTGCTTCTGGGTCGAGCAGGGCGAACTCGTCGCTCCTATCGAAAATCTGCGGTTTGACGAAAGTCTCTACCGTTGCTTGGGCGACCAGCTGCTCAACCTGACCCAGACCCAGGAGTTTGTCCCCGAAGTGGGCACCTACGACAATCGCAGCCTGGGCGGTGTCTGGGTGCCAGGAGCTCTGGTTGAAGACTTCACCTACACCCTCTAGACAAATCTTTTAGCCAGATAGACAGCCGGAACTGGCTCGCCCTTGGCTCCAAGTTGGCTCCGTGTTGGTCCCAATCGGACGCCTCTGGCTTGCCCACCGGCAGCTGGACGATCCAGGCTGTGGCTTCAATCCACTCTCCGGCAGAGTTTTTTGTTCAACTTCGGTGTAACGGTTTACTATGCGCTTATCTCCGGCACCTGCTATCTGTACTGGCCCGATACTCGCTATTTCTCCAAGGAGAATGCTGTGGCTCATCTCACCAACCGCCGTCCCGAAAATATTGCTGGGGATTTCTATGTAGACCACACCTGCATCGACTGCGATACCTGCCGCTGGATGGCTCCCGAGACGTTCACAGAAGTGGGAGATCAGTCTGCGGTCTATCACCAGCCCCAATCTGCGCCAGAGCGGCTGCGGGCGATGCAAGCCCTCCTGTCCTGTCCGACGGCCTCAATTGGCACCCTAGACAAACCCACCGATATCCAGCAGGCCCAGGCCAGCCTGCCGCTACAGCTGGCTGAGTCGGTCTACCACTGTGGCTACCATGCCGAGAGCTCGTTTGGGGCGGCCAGCTACCTGATTCAGCGGCCCGAGGGCAACGTCTTGGTCGATTCACCCCGGTTTGCCCCACCCCTGGTGAAGCAGTTAGAAAAACTGGGCGGCATTCGCTACCTCTACCTCACCCACCGGGACGACGTGGCCGATCACGAGAAATTTCAGCAGCATTTTGGCTGTGAGCGGATTCTGCACCAGGACGACGTGACCGCCAGCACGCGAGCCGTCGAAATTCAGCTCAGCGGCACCGATCCCGTGCAGCTCGCTGCAGATCTGCTGATTCTGCCCGTTCCGGGTCATACCAAAGGCCACACGGTTCTGCTTTACCAGCAAACTTTTCTGTTCACGGGCGATCACCTGGCCTGGTCGCCCCAGCTTAACCACCTCTACGCCTTTCGCACGGCCTGCTGGTATTCCTGGCCCAGGCTACTGGAATCGATGCGGCGTCTGGCTGATTACTCGTTTGAGTGGGTGCTGCCCGGCCATGGCCGCCGCTTCCACAGCGACCGCGCCACCATGCAGCAACAGATGCAGCAATGCCTTGCCTGGATGCAGAAGGTTGTCTAACCGGGCGGCAAGGAAGCAATGAGAAAGCAATGAGGCAAGAGAGATGGCCATGAACATCAGCGGCACCTGGCTCGGCACCTACTGGCAAGACGGAGAGCCCACCCGATTTGAGGCCACGTTTGCCCAGGGCGGCAATACCCTCAGCGGCAGTATCCTCGATGATGGCTTCCTCGGTGAGGCCCAGTTAACTGGCGAAGTGGTGGGTCGCAGCATCCAGTTTGTCAAACGCTACCTGACCTCGTCTATTACTCCAATTGTCTATACAGGCACGATTTCAGAAGAGGGCGACCAGATGACGGGCAGCTGGCAAATCGACCAATCCAGGCGAGGCGTGCTCGGACGCAGGCAGATCCTGTCTGGCCCCTGGGAAGCCCACCGCTCAAATGATGACCTGATGGCGGACCTGAATCTTCGTTTGGCCCAAAAGGTGCCCGCTACTGTTGAAAAGTAGGTTAGGGCAAAACAACCAATAAGCCGATCTCCCGGCTAGACCCAGGCGACACATTGAGGGTCAGACTGAGCGAGACAGTGGGTGAGATGCTGAGCGACATCCCAGGCGATAGCCCGTCGAGGGGTGAGACCTATCTGCCTGCCCCCTTTTCGGCGAAAATTGAGCCGGAGAGCCAAATTACGATTCGATATTTGAGAGGGCAAAGCTGTGCATTTGTTAATTCCAGCCGCTGGCTCAGGGCGGCGTATGGGCAGCGATCGCAACAAACTGCTGCTGCCGCTGTTGGGCCAACCCGTTCTGGCCTGGACTTTGCTGGCGGCCCAGCAGGCCAGCGCGATTGAATGGATCGGCATCATCGGCCAGCCCTATGACTGGCCCGACTTTCGACAGATCATTGCAGCACTTGGCCTAGAGGATAGGGTGCAGTTGATTGTGGGCGGCGAGACTCGTCAGGCTTCGGTCTACTGCGGACTGCAGGCCCTGCCGACCACAGCTCGGCAGGTTTTAATCCACGATGGGGCTCGCTGCCTCGTTACGCCAGATTTGTTTGATCGCTGCGCCGAGGCTCTGCAAACCTGCCTCGGGCTGATTGCCGCCGTGCCGGTCAAGGACACGATTAAAGTGGTTGAAGCCGGAGTCGTGACCCAAACGCCAGATCGGAGCAGGCTCTGGGCGGCCCAGACGCCCCAAGGATTTCAGGTAGAGCAACTGCGTCACTGTCACGAGAAAGGACTACAAAACGGCTGGGAAGTCACCGACGACGCGGCTCTATTTGAGCAGTGTGGCCTGCCGGTAACGCTGGTAGCGGGTGAAGAAACTAACCTGAAGGTGACGACTCCTGTCGATCTGGCTATCGCCGAATTTATCTTGAAACAGCGCGGCTGGGTAGAAGCGAAGGGCTAGCCAATCACAAGCCCTAGGGCGCGTCATCAATTGACGATGAAAGGCTCGCACTACCAGGCTTGTCGCGCCCGCCTCAAACCAACTAGGGGCTGTACTCGTTCAAGCGTGGGGGTTCTAACTCTAATTAATGACGGTCCCTAGTCACTCAGACTTTGTTAAATAATTTTTGGCAAACTGCGGCCCAGGAAAGCTTAAAAATGCTTATCGATGATTTCTCACAGGTTTTAATACCAGGTCTGAGTATCCGTGATATCATCTAGGTTCAATTTAATTAAGTAGGTTATAGCAACATCGATATCATTAAAGACCAACTTGAAATCATTGGATGCTCCAGAATACGAAAACCCCCAAACAAGGGTTGTTTGAGGGCTGGAGTTCCTGAAAATCGTCACTGGTGATAATAATCGCAATGAGACAAAAAGTTTACAAGAGGGGTTTGACCCCTCTTATTTTTATGAAGCAGAGATGAAGC